>JBOGUH010000469.1:0-11511 GCA_050695975.1 Anaerolineae bacterium | reverse complement strand
CCCTTCGGCAGGGCTCAGGGCAGGCTTCGCAGGGCAAGCCTCGCGGGCCGCCTATGCGGACGCGGACGGCGAGCAACATAGCATGGATACGTGCAATCACCACCTCCCCTCGCCCTTTGCGCTATGCTATAATGCGAAAAATCGATCCCTATTCTTGCTGGAGGACAATATGCTTGCCACGCGTCAGGCCATCGGGTTGGCCGCGTTGTGCGGCCTGTGCTGCCTGGCGATTCTCCTATCTGGATGCCAGAACCCGCCTGAAATCACTCCAACCTCGACGATTGCGCCGGCCAGCACGCCCCTGCCTCAAATCCAGATCACGCCCACACCTAGTCCGACGCAGCCACTCGTCACCCCTACATCCACCGCCGACACACGCTTGATCTCAACCTTCGGGCCTGACGTCAATCCGCTGACCGGCGAGACGGTGGGCGATCCGATCGTTGTGCAGCGGCGACCGCTCGCCATCAAAGTCGGCAATTCAAACGAGCGCGGCGTGCGACCACAGGCGGGTATGAGCTTCGCCGACCTGGTGTTCGAGCACGAGGCCGAAGGCGGCATCACCCGCTGGACGGCGATCTTCTTGAGCAAGACACCCGCGCAGGTTGGGTCGAATCGTTCGTGCCGGATCATCGACGCCGATCTGCCCGCCATGTACAAATCGCTTCTGGTCTGCTCCGGTTTCAGCGGCGGCACGCGCGAGTACCACATCAAGCCGACCGAGTTTTACGACGAAGGCCGTGTCCTGTCTCCCGATTTCGGCGATTACGGCGAGATGTTCTATCGCACCGACACCGCCTTCCCACCACATAACCTGTTCGTCGATCCGGCGGCAGTGTGGGATGAGGCGACTCGTCGTAACATCAACGGACCCCAAGACTTGAGCGGCATAGTGTTCTCGGCCACGCCGATCGAGCCGGGCGCGCCGGCCACACAAGTCGTTATCCCTTATCGTGGCGAGCGAGCCGAGTGGCGTTACGATCCCAGTTCGACGACGTGCAGCGGCCAGCCCGGCTGTTATCTTCGCCGGAGCGACGGCGCCCCTCACACCGACGCGCTCAACGGGCAGCAGCTCAGTGCGGCAAACGTCGTGGTCGTCTACGCCAATCATGTCGAGGACAGACGTTACTTTGAAGACGTGGCCGCCGGCGGCCACTATTCGATCCAGATTCAGATCTGGAACGATCCCAGTAACCCGACCCTGCCTGGCGGTCGCGCGCAGATCGTACGCGATGGTCAGGTTTTTGAAGGTCACTGGAGCCGGCCCGGCCGCTTCGACATGCTCACGTTCGTCGATACGGCGGGCAAGCCCATTCCACTCAAACCCGGCATTACCTGGTTTCAGCTCGTGCGCCTGGACGCAGCCGTGCACATTGAGCCGTGATCACGCGCACGGACTACCCCTGTCAGATTAGCATAGGCAAGCGCACGTATGGGTTGCAAACCCGTTACAAGTTCGTAATTGCGCCAGATTCTCTCCAGGCCGCCGGTCGGCGCCAGTTGGCATTGCTTACTACGTAGCAGTCCCCGCAAGACACCTCGTCTCAACTGAAAGTGGGTGAGAGCCACAACCCCTGTTGCTCACAAGGCAGCCTGCCCTGGCTTGCGTCGGCAGGCTGCGGGCGATTCTTAGCCTAAAAACTATTGACTTTTCTCATCATTTTGTATATAATTCAAAGGCAAATCTTGATAATTACCTAATAGATGACGGAGACGATGGTCGACGAAACGGACCGCAAAATACTCGATCTGCTCCAGGGCGATGCCCGAATGACGAATACGGCTATTGCTCAAGCCGTGGGGCTGAGTGCGCCGTCGGTGCTGGAACGCATTCGGAAAATGGAGTCACGGGAATCTGATTTCACATTGTCAACCCAAGCGTTGTTATATCTGCATAAACTACATAGGGGGAATCATGAACCGCAAAGATACACTCGCGGTATTGGCATTGAGCTCGATCTGGGGATCATCGTACCTGTTTATCGCCATCGGCGCGGAATCGCTGCCGCCGATCACGCTGGTGGCAATCCGACTGCTGATCGGCGCAGCCGCGCTTCAGATCGCCCTGCGGCTGCGCGGCATTCCCCTGCCCTCGGCGCCCCGGACGCTGGCTGCATTGGCGTTCATGGGGCTCACGAATAACATCATTCCTTTTACGCTGATCACCTGGGCCGAGACTCCCGGCCCGCAGCAGATCAACAGTGGACTGGCGGCTGTGTTAACGGCCGCCGCGCCGATCTTCACCGTGATCATCGCTCACTTCACTCTGAAAGATGAAAGATTCACGGCTCTGAAAGTGAGCGGTGTGCTGCTGGGTTTCACGGGCGTGGTAGTGCTGATGTCACTCAAGTTGACCGGCTTCGACGGCGACCAGTCGCTGCTGGGCGCGCTGGGCGTGGTGGGGGCGGCGGTATCGTATGCGGTGGCCATCATCTTCGCTCGCCGCGTGCTGTCCAAAGTGCCGCCGATGGTCATCGGTGCGATGCAGATGACTTGGGGCACGTTCCTGCTGATGCCGCTGGCGCTGCTGGTCGAACGCCCATCGCTGACGGGCGTAACCGCCCAGGCCTGGTTCGCGGTTGCCTGGCTCGGCGTACTGGGATCCGGCATCGCTTACATTTTGTTCTTCGGTCTGGTCCAGAGCATCGGCGCGACGCGGACGACGATCGTCGCCTACCTGATGCCGATCGTCGCCGTGATTCTCGGCGCGATCTTCAACAACGAGTCGATCCACTGGACGCTGATCGCAGGCATGGTCTTGATCATCGGTGGCGCGGCGATCGTGAACCGCAAGCCGAAGCCCAGGTCGGCGCCCAGCGAGGTCGCCGTCTCGCCGGCCACCGGTGCACGATAGCCGGCGCGCAGCATATCGCTTTGCACAAACGTGCGACGCACCTCCGAGGTGCGTCGCACATTTACTTTATCGGATGAATTCAAGGCCGCCCAGGTAGTGTATCAGCACCTGAGGCACGACGAGGCTGCCGTCCTTCTGCTGGTAGTTCTCCATCACCGCGATGAGCGTCCGAGGTAATCCCAGCCCAGACCCGTTGAGCGTGTGCACGTATTCTGTCTTTGCGCCTTTGGCGCGACGGAACTTGATATTCGCCCGGCGCGCCTGGAAATCTTTGAAGTTGCTGACCGAAGACACCTCCAGCCACTCACCGCAGCCGGGCGCCCACATCTCCACGTCGCATTTGATCGCCGCCGTGAAAGACAGATCGCCGGTGACCATTTGGACGACGCGGTGCGGAATCTTCAGCAGGCGGCAGATTTCCTCGGCGTTATCGAGCAGCTTATAGAACTCGTCGTTGCTCGTCTCCGGCGCGCAGAACTTGACCATCTCGACTTTGTCGAACTGGTGGCCGCGCTTGATGCCGCGCGTGTCGCGCCCGGCCGACATCGGCTCGCGGCGAAAACACGCCGAATACGCGACGTGATTGATTGGCAGGCGTTCGCCGTCGAGGATCTCGTCTCGGTACATGTTGGTGATCGGCACTTCAGCGGTTGGGATCATCCACAGATCGTCAACCTGATCGTAATACTGGAGCTCGCCGAACTTGGGCAACTGCCCGGTGCCCACCAGGCATTCGCGCTTTACCAGGTACGGCGGATACACCTCGGTGTAACCCTGGCCGATATGCACGTCGATCATCCAAGCGATCAGTGCCCGCTGCAAGCGCGCACCCAGGCCGGTGAGCAGGTAAAAACGCGTGCCACTGATCTTCACGCCACGCTCGAAGTCGAGGATGCCCAGCCGCGTGCCGAGGTCCCAGTGCGGCAGCGGCTCGAAGCCGAAGTCTTTCGCCTGTTTCGGTTCGCCGACCACGCGCAAGACCGGATTCTCGCCCTCGTCTTTCCCGATGGGGACGCCGGGATCGGGGAGATTGGGCACGTTCAGCATCAATTCGTACAACTTGCTCTCGACTCCGGCAATTGTCTTGTCGAGCGCGGCAATCTGATCGCCCACCTGGCGCATGCGCTCTTTCTGCGCTTCGCGTTCTGCCGCGTCCGTCATCTTGCCGATCGCTTTCGAGACCGTGTTGCGCTCGCGCTTGAGTCGATCGGCTTCGACGAGCAGCGAACGGCGCTCGGCATCAAGCAGCAAAATGCGATCGATCGGCGCGTCCGTCGCGCCGAGGACAGCCATCGCCGCTTTGACATCGTCGGGATGTTCGCGAATGTAGGCTAAGTCCAACATGACAGTCTCTCCTTAGTGAAACGTGATGCCTTCAGGTACACAGGAATACAGGTACACAGGTACGCAGGTACACGGGTATCTGTCACCTGCTACCTGTCTACCTGTCTACTTGTCTACCTGTCTACTTCATCAACTCCGCTTCGCGCAGTAACTTGGCAATACGCTCGCGTACACTTTCCGAAACGGGCAACAGCGGTTCGCGCGGCACACCGCCGTAATAGCCCAGCAGGTCCAGCGCCGCCTTCAGCCCCGGCACGCCGAATTGACTCGTCACTGCGCGGGCGACAGGCAGCAGCCGCAGGTGCAGCTGGCCTGCCTCGTCCCACCGACCGGCGCGCGCGGCTTCGAACATCGCCACACATTCGATCGGCGCGACGTTGGCTACGGCGAGGATCGCCCCGTTCACGCCGAAGGTCATCGCCGGCAGCAGCGCGCCGAAATTGCCGCTCAGCACCTCAAAGTTCTGGCCGCGAGTCAGGCGCACTAGCTCGGACAGTTGATTGATGTCGCCCGCGCTGTCCTTGATGCCGGCGATGTTATCGTGCGCGGCGAGATCGGGCACGATTGAGATCGGAATGTTGAAGCCGGTATTCGCCGGGACGTTATACACCAGCACCGGCGCGGGCGAGGCGTCGGCGATGGCGAGGAAATGCCGCTTGAGCGCGCTATCGGTCATCTCGCCTTTGTAGTAATACGGCGTGACGACCAAGACCGCATCGGCGCCGGCGTCGGCCGCGCGCTTCGTCGCTTCGACGGTCGCCCAGGTGCTGAGCTGGCCCGTGCCGGCGATCACTTTCATCGACGGCAGCGCTGCCTTGCGCGCCGCGGCGACCAGCTGCGCCGCTTCGTCGTGGCTGAGGTGTGGCGCTTCGCCGTTCGTGCCCATCGCGACGTAGCCGGCCAGTCCGCTCGATCCGCTCGACGCGACGTTCCATTTCTCGATGTTCACCGCCAGCCGATCGAGCGCGAGCATGCCATCGTCGTCGAACGGCGTGGGGATGGGTGGATAGATGCCTTCGAACATCAAGCCTCCAAATAAAAACGCCCCTCATCCTGGCTCAGGACGAGGGACGCTCGTGGTGCCACCTGGCTTCGTCACCTTCACATGAAGGCGACCTCGTTACCGCTCGATAACGGGAGCTGACCGTTCAACTCGGGAGTGGATTTCGATCGCAGGAGTTATCGCCTTGCACCCACCGGCGACTCTCTGGAACCCCGGCGCGATCTACTCGTCTCCGTCGACGTCGATGGCGCGATTATAACCGAAGCAGCCGAAGTGTCAACTCAGAAAAACTTTCTCCCACAGCGGCAGGGTGAACGAGAACGTGCTGCCTTTGCCGAGCTCACTTTGCAGCCAGATGCGCCCACCGTGCAGCTCGACCAGCGATTGGACAATCGGCAGGCCCAGGCCGGTGCCCGTCGCCTCGCGCACCACCGGGTTGTCGGCACGGAAGAAGCGCTCGAAGATGAGGCGCTGATCCTCTGGCGCGATGCCCACGCCGGTGTCGGCCACCTCGATCACCGCGAACCGATCGTCGGCGCGTGCGGACACGCTGATCCGCCCACCGGGCGGCGTGTAGGCGATGGCGTTGCCGATCAGGTTGGTGAGGACCTGCGTGAGTCGGTTGATGTCGGCGCGGACTTCGGGCAGCGCCGGCGGCACGCGACTATCGAGCACGTGTTCCTTTTCGTTGATGCGCGTGACCAGCGTGCGGACGACATCAGACACGACCGCGCTCAAGGACACCCGTTCGAGGCTCAAACGCACACGCCCGGTCTCGATGCGGCTGATGTCGAGGAGGTCGTTGAGCAGCTCGGTGAGCCGGTCGATATTGTTGCGGACGATCTTGAGGCAGCGATGCTGTTCGTCGCTGACCGGCCCGACCATCTCTTTCAAGATCATATCGACGTAGCCCTGCACCGCCGTCATCGGCGTGCGCAGTTCGTGCGAGACGACCGACACGAACTCGCTCTTGGCGCGATTGATCTCCACGTCGCGGGTGACGTCGCGCAGCACGCTAACCAGCCCCTGCGTCTCGCGGCCCAGGCTGACCGGCGAGAAGATCGCGCTGATCGTCCGCTCGCCCAGCAGGAAGCGCTCTTCGTGCGTGCTGTCGCCGCCCAGCCACTCCTGCATCGCGCGCACCCAGGGTATGACCGCATCGCCCAGCACGCGGCTCATCTCGGTCAAGTGGAGACCCAACAGCTGCTCGCGCGGCCGTTCGAGGACGCGCTCAGCCGCGGCATTGACCAGCGTCAACACGCCGGACGGATCGACGACGACGACACCATCGCCGACCGACTCAATGATCGCCTGCGTCTTGGAAGCCTCGATATGCTGGCGGCGGATGGTGCGCTCGAGCTCTTCGGTGCGATCGGCTACCTTGTGTTCAAGCGTGCGGGCTCCATCGCGGAGCTCTTCGATCAGGCGCGCATGGTCGATCGTGATCGCTGCCTGGGCGCTGAGCGTCTGGGCCAGCTGCATGTCGATCAGCCGGAACGTGCGGGAGAGATCGAGCGTGTACAGCCGGACCAGGCCGATCACGGCGTTGCGCGCGATTAAGGGCAGCAGCAGCATCTGGGCGATGCCGTGATCGCTCAACCAGCGCGCATCGGTTGGGTGCGCCTGGAACTGGATCGACGAGATGGCGCGCGGCCGGCGATCGATCAGGGTTTCGCGCGCCGCGGGCAGGTCGGCGAGCGGCTGGATCGAGCCGAGCGTATCGGGCGGGTCGAACGGCTTGCGCCGGTAGCCCATCCAATTGATCAGCCGATCGTGCTCGCGATCCCAGGCCGACAGCGTGACGCCGTCCATGTCCAGCGACTGGGTGATGTGTTCGACCAGCCGCTCGAGCGCGCCGCGCAGATCGAGCAGCGACGAGGCGACGAGCGAAGCTTCGAAGACAGTAGCCAGGTCGTCGCGGCTCTGGATGGCGGCGCTGTACTGGAGCGCGTTTTCGATCGCCACGCCAGCGCGGCGTCGCAGCGTATTGAGCAGTGACAGGTCAGATCGAGTCCAGGCGCCGGGCCGATCACCGATCAGGATCAGGCCGATCCAGCGATCGTTTTCGATGAGCGGTAACGCCAATTCGATACCGGCCTGTATCCAATCGTGCCAGGTTTTCGTGGCCGGTATGCGAACGGAACGATCGTGCCGGCGCAGGAAGCGGAGGTGGGGATCGTCGAGCGCGATCGAGGTGAGCGAATCGGGCCCGGAACCGGCGATGCGGGTGAGGCTGAGTCTGGCACGCGCCTCGTCGCGCAGCAATAGGCCGCACCACGAGGCGTCGAAGCCGCCGTAGATGCGCTGGACGATCTGTCGTGCGACCTCGTCGATCGGATTCAGCCAACGCAGCGAATCGACGAAGGCTTCCAGCGCGCGGCGTTGGTCACTGGTGCGAGGCGCACGCTTCGGCCGGCGGAGGGAGGAGGATCGTTTGGCTTCAGGTGGCATGATGGTTAGATTGTCGTCATCGGAAGATGACTGCTACAGCCGACTTCTGCAACTCAGGTTTGTTTATAGCATCAAACCAAATTGGCTGCAACCGTCCTCGACTCCAAATCGCCTCAGGATCGCGCCAGGGGTTTGATGGAGGGTCTGTTTCCAACCCCTCCCGCGGGTTTGCCCGCCCTGGCTTGCGCCGGCGGGCCAGGGGAACCTGCGGGAGGGAGGATTACTCGCGGGAGCGGAGGTGGGGGAAGAGGACGACTTCGCGAATCGTGTCTGTGTCGGTGAAGAGCATCGCCAACCGATCGACGCCCATGCCGAATCCGCCGTTGGGCGGCATGCCATAGCGCATGGCGCGCAAGTAGTCTTCGTCCATCGGATGCGCCTCTGCGTCTTCCGCGCCGTACAGCCGCGCCATGTCGAGGAAGCGCTGTTCCTGATCGATCGGGTCGTTGAGCTCGGTGAAGGCATTGCCCATCTCGACGCCGCCGATGAAGAACTCGAAGCGTTCGACGTGTACGTCGTCGCCCGGCTTGCGCTTGGCCAGCGGCGAGATGTCGCGCGGGTAGTCGTACACGAACGCCGGCTGGATCAACTTCGGCTCGACACGATCGCCCAGCAGATCGTCGATCAATTTGCCCCAGGTCGCATCGTCGGGCGCGTGGCCGCCCTGGGATCGGATCGCAGCGCGGAGCGCATCGGCGTGGGGATACTGGACGTAGTCGATGTCAGCATACTCGACGATCGCCTCGCGCAGCGTGATACGCCGCCAGGGCGGCGCCAGCTCGATCTCGTGGCCGCCCGACGCGACCCGCGTCGTCCCCAACACTTGCTGTGCGGCGAAGGCGACCATCTCTTCGGTCAGGCGCATCACGTCGTTGTAATCCAGGTAGGCGGCGTAGAATTCGAGCATGGTGAACTCGGGGTTATGCGTCCGGTCTACTCCTTCGTTGCGGAAGTCACGGCCGATCTCGTACACGCGCTCGTACATGCCGACCAGCAGCCGCTTGAGGTACAGCTCGAATGAGATGCGCAGGTACAGGTCGTGGTGCAGCTGGTTGTGATGTGTGACGAAGGGCCGTGCGGCAGCGCCGCCGTAGATCGGCTGGAGGATGGGTGTCTCGACTTCGAGGAAGCCGCGATCGTCCAGGAAGCGCCGCAGCGCAGTGACAATTTTCGCGCGGGTGCGGAACACGTCGCGGGCGGCGGGATTGGACAGCAGGTCGGCGTAGCGCTGGCGATAGCGCGTCTCGACGTCTTTGAGGCCGCGCCACTTCTCTGGCGGCGGTGTGATCGCCTTGGCGATTAACCGGAAAGAGACGACGCGCAGCGTGACTTCGCCAGTCTTGGTGCGGAACATCACGCCGGTCGCTTCGAGGAAGTCGCCCAGGTCGATGTCTTTCAGAAGCATCTGGTACGAATCGTCGCCGATCTCATCCGTTTTGAGGTAGAGTTGCAGACGGCCAGTGCCGTCTTCGAGGTGAGCGAACGAGGCCTTGCCCATGGCGCGAAACAACACCATCCGGCCTGCCACGCTCGCTTTGACTTCCGCCTGGTTCGGCTCGGCCGCTTCGAACGCGGCGATCGCTTCGCGGTTAGTGTGCGTACGCTCGACGCGCGCCGGGTACGGCTCGATGCCGCGCGCACGCAGGCGTTCGACTTTCTTCAGGCGTTCGAGCTCGAGATCGGAGAAATCCACCTCACCCCCTCCGCACCTCACCCACCTCCCTCTCGCCCCCTCCTCCCTCTCCTGTGAAAGAGGAGAGGGAGGAGGGGGTTGGGGGTGAAGGGTGAGGTCTAACAAAAAGTCCATGCGCCGAAGACTCGCCGCATGGACTGGCAAGCGTTCGGCTGGCGCTATTCGATCTTGGCGATGCGGAAGGTCAGCAGTCCGGCCGGGGCGCTGACCTGCACGGTGTCGCCCACGCGGCGGCCGATGAGCGCGCGTCCCAGCGGCGACTCGTTAGAGATGCGGCCCTGAGTCGGATCGGCTTCGGCCGCGCCGACTAAGTGATACTTCTCCGGCGGTTCGTTGCCTTCCACGACGGTGACGACGCTGCCGAGCGAGACTTCGTCGAGGTCTTTAGCCGTTTCGTCGATCAGGACGTAGTTCTTGAGCATCGCCTCGACGGTCAGGATGCGACCCTCGACGAAGGCCTGCTCGTTCTTGGCCTCGTCGTACTCGGCGTTCTCGTCGATGTCGCCCTCGTCCATCGCCGCGTGGAGGCGTTCCGCCACTTCGTAGCGCTTGGTCGTCCGCAGGTATTCGAGCTCGTCTTGCAGCTTCTTGAGCCCTTCACGAGTCAGATATGTGGTTTGCTCACTCACTTCGGATGCTCCCGGCGAGAGTTGGAGTTTGGCGTTAGCGTTAGAGTTTAGAGTCGGTGGTTATGTCAAAAAATGCGCCTTCGGCGCATAGTGCACTTGCGTAACGCAAAAACTGAGAGTTTCCCTCTCAGTCCCTAAAAGCCGCGCCCATTATAGCCGCTTTTAGGGCAAATGTAAAGTGAGGTCGGGTGGCAGCAATGCGGCACCATTTGCGGTTGACCGTAACCCCCCGCCCCGGTACAATCTGTCCACGATGCCCGCCGATGTCGTCCGTCTCCTTTTGCTCGCGCTGGCCTACCTTTCCGGATCGGTTCCGTACTCGGTGATCGTCTCTCGCGCACGCGGCATGGACATTCGCACGGTCGGGTCGCGGAATCCGGGCGCGCACAACGTGATGGTTCACGTCGGCCGGTGGTGGGGCCGGCTGGTGGCAATCCTCGATCTGCTGAAAGGGACGCTGCCGGCGCTGGCGGCGCGACTGGTCGGGCTGAGCGACTGGGACGTGGTGTGGGTCGGCGTGGCGGCGATGCTGGGGCACGTCACCTCGCCGTTCCTCGGCTTCAAAGGCGGAAAAGGACTGTCGACCGCGTTCGGGCTGATGCTCGTGCTGGCGCCGGTTGAAATGATTATCGGCAGCGCGATCGGCCTTGGCGTCCTGCGCGTGACGCGCTTCGTGCCGGTGGCGGCGGCGGTTGCGGCGATATTGACGTTCGTGCTGATGATCGTGCGCAACGCCGGACCGCCTGCGTTGGCTGCGCCGTGGATCACGATGGCGATCGCCGCTGTCGTCACGCTTGTCGATCTGGTGAACCAGAAACGCCATCGAGCAACTGAGAGTTGATTACCACTGAGGCGCGGAGAGCACCGAGAAGTTCCTTATTCCATCTCTGTGTGCCCTCAGTGCATCCGTGGTGAATTTCTGTAAATCTGAGAAAGTTGGAAATGTCTCGAATTGCGATCATCACCGACAGCAGCAGCGGGCTGAGCGCCGAGCTGATCGCGCGTCACGATCTGCACGTGCTGCCCTACTATATCGTCGCCGGCGGGCGGATGCTGCGCGACGAGATACAGATTTCGCGTGAGGAGGTCTTCCGCCTGCTGCACGACGGTCGACATCTGCCTACGACCAAAGCGCCGGCGCAGGCGGACTTCGCCGCGCGCTTTCGATCGCTGTTGGGCAAGGTCGATGCGGCGCTGGTGATCCTGCCGCCGCGCGAGCGGACGGCGGCCTACCAGCATGCCGACTCGGCGCGGCTGCGCATCCCCGATCTGCCGATCACACTGATCGATTCGCGGCACACGTCGGCCGGCCAGGCGCTCGTGGTGCTGGCGGCGGCGCGGGCCCGCGCAGCAGGCGGTGATCTGGATACGGTGATCGCCGAGGCGCAGCGGGCCGCCGATCGGATGGAGTTCTGGATCGTGCTGGAATCGCTCAAGTTTGCGGCGCGATCGGGCCGCGTGCCGAACATCGCGCAGTACCAACGTGCGACGCACGCTTGCCCTCGTAGCGAAGCGGAGAGGGTTGGAAGTGCGTCGC
>JBOGUH010000468.1:0-2823 GCA_050695975.1 Anaerolineae bacterium | reverse complement strand
CATTAAGGTCGGCTCGGGCGTGATCAACAACTGGACGCGCAACATCGGCCTGCTGGCGGCCACCTTCCTGACGCTCGACGATCTCGCGCCGAACCGCGTCCTCTGCGGTATCGGCGCATGGTGGGATCCGCTGGCGCGCAACGTCGGCATCGATCGTAGGAAGCCGCTGCTGGCCATGCGCGAGACGATCGAGGTCATGCGCCGGCTGCTGCGTATGGAGAACGTCACTTTCCACGGCGAATTCCATCACGTGGACGGCATCGAACTCGACGTGGTGCACGGCCGGCGCGAGCCGCGCCACGTGCCGATCTACATCGGCGCGACCGGCGATGTGATGATGCAAATGGCCGGCGAGATCGCCGACGGCGTCGTCCTCAACTACTGCGTTCCCCCGGAGTACAACGACAGCGCGCTCAAGCATCTGGAGATCGGCGCGAAGAAGGCCGGGCGTCATCTCGACGATATCGATCGGCCGCAGCTGGTGGTCTGCTCGGTCGATCACGATCACGAGAAGGCGCTCGACGGCGCGCGCGGCCTGCTCACGCAGTATTTGGCGCAGCAGCCGCACATCGCCAAGGCCAGCGGCGTGAGCGATGACATCGTCAAGCAGATTCAGTCGATCCTCGGCTGGCCGGCGACGAAGGAACAGATCGACCAGGCCAAGCGATTCGTGCCCGACGATCTGATCCAGCGCATCACCGCCTCGGGCACGCCCGACGAGGTTCGCGCCAAAGTCGACGAATATCGCAAGCGCGGCTGCACCTGCCCGATCCTGTATCCGCTCGGTGATGCCAAGTTGATGATTAATACGTTTGCGCAGTGAACCCTGGAGGTCTTTGAACATGAGCACCCCGACGCATTTACGAACCAAAGACATCGTGTACGACTGGTTCGGCGAGCGACGATGGACTGAAGAAGAATACCTGTTGTTCGCCAACGATCAGAATGCTCTGATCGAACTGTCCGACGGAAAGGTGGTAATCCACGAGAGGCCCACGCCTCAACATCAGTCCATCGCCCTCAACCTGGCCTCGCGCCTGCGAGACTACCCGCCCGGCAAGACGTTCATCGCTCCCATGCCCATCCAGCTCTGGCCCGGCAAGATGCGCGAGCCGGATGTGATGCTCTTTCGGATAGAGCATCTCGACCGTGTCCAAGATCAATTTGCTGGAGCGCCCGATCTGGTGATCGAAGTTCTATCGCCGTCGACGCGCGCGGTCGACCTGGGCGAGAAAATGGATGAATACGCGCGGGCGGGGATTCCTGAATACTGGGTCGTGGAACTGGATGCGCGAGATGTGTCCGTCTACGCATTGACCGGTGAAGGCTACCGACTGGTCGGTCGCTATCGAGCCGGCGAGCAAGTTCAATCAGCCTTACTGGCGGATCTGAAAATTCAAGTTGACGAGATATTCAATTGAGCAAGCAGCCTAACTCACGCATGTGCTTCATCTGCGGCATCCAGAATCCGATCGGGCTGAAGCTGGCGCTCTATAACGATTTGGAGAACCAGCAAGTTGTATCGACCGTCTCTGTGCCCGATCACTTTCAGGGCTATCCCGGCGTCGTCCACGGCGGGATCGTCGCCACGTTGCTCGACGAGGTCGCCGGGCGCGCGATGCTGATTGGCAGCAACAGCGACGACGACCTGATGATCACCGTCAAGATCGAAGTCAAGTATCGCCAGCCTACGCCGACGCTTACACCGCTGACGGTCACTGGCCGCGTCACGCAGCCCGGACGGATACGGGCTAAGGCTCAGGGTGAAATCCGTTTGCCCGATGGCGCCCTGACCGCCGAGGCCGAGCTGCTGCTGGCCCGCCCGCCGGCCGACTTCCGCGATCGGTGGGAAGAAGAGAAAAAGCACTGGATGGTATATCCCGATGCCTGACGCCTGGATCGACATGATCTCCGAGGACGAGGCCGACGGGGACTTGAAAGCGTGGTACGATAAACTGCGCGATCCGGAATTCGGCGTGGTCGACAACATCCTGCGCATCCACAGCCTGAATCTGCCGTCGCTGCGCGATCACTACGAGTTGTATCGGGACGTGATGTACGGCAAGTCTGGCCTGACGCGGCCTGAACGCGAAATGATCGCCGTGGTCGTGTCGGCCGCCAACCACTGCCAGTATTGAATCCAACACCACAGCAGGGGTCTCCTGCGGCTGATCAAAGACCCGGCCTTGGTTACACAACTTCAACGCGACTATACGCTCGCCGATCTCACGCCCCGTGTGCGTGCCATGCTCGACTACGCGGATAAACTGACTCGCACGCCCTGGGAGATGCAGCGCGGCGACCTGCGGCCGTTGCGCGATACAGGCCTGAGCGCCCGCGACATCCTCGACCTGAACCTGGTCGTCTCGTACTACGCCTACGTCAACCGTATCGCCGACGGGCTGGGTGTGCCGCTCGAAGACTGGTGGGGCGAGAATGCCGACGCAGGCAGTTCGCGCTGACTTATGAAGCTCGCCGACCGCTTGCGATCGCGCACGGCCGATCTCCTCTGGCTGGCCGGTCTGACGTTCGCCACGTTTCTCATTTACGGATCGTCGTTGAGTTATCCATTCTTCTGGGTCGATCCGATCGACATCGGACTGGCTGGAGCGAGGTCGATCCCAACCCTCCTCACGAACTCGCAAGGTTATCTTTACTATCGACCATTCGCCTTCATTCTGTGGAAAACCCTGTACGCGCTGTCAGGCCGATTCGATCCGTACGCATTTCATCTCGTACAGGTGTTGACCCACAGCCTGAATGCCTGGTTGTTTTACTTGCTGGCTCGACGCATCTTTCAAGATGCGACGCACCTCGCAAGCC
>JBOGUH010000467.1:0-8843 GCA_050695975.1 Anaerolineae bacterium | reverse complement strand
CCTCGATGTCTTCGCCGCGCGCCAGATCGGCTGCCATCTCGAAGTTCATGATGTCGCCGGTGTAGTTCTTGACGACGTGCAGAACTCCGGCTCCCCCGTTGACAGCCTTAGTCGCTTCCAGCATCTGGTCCGGCGTGGGCGAGGTGAACACCGCGCCGGGGCAGGCCGCGTCGAGCATGCCCATGCCCACGAAGCCGCCGTGCATCGGCTCGTGGCCCGATCCGCCGCCGGAAACGAGCGCCGCTTTGCCCTTGACCGGCGCGTCGGCGCGCACGATGTAGTTCGGATCGAAGTGCACCTTCACCAGATCCGGATGCGCCGCAGCGATGCCCTGCATCTCTTCGGTGACGATATCCTCTGGCTTGTTAATCAACTTCTTCATAGTTTCTCTCCTTGCCATTAAGCACAGTCGAGTAACGACTGCGCATTACAGGATGCGCAGCGCGATCCCCGCAAGCGCGCCACCAACCAGCGGACCGACAACCGGGATCCAGGAATAGCCCCAGTCGCTGTCACCCTTGCCGGCGATAGGCAGGAGGAAGTGGGCGATGCGCGGGCCGAGGTCGCGGGCCGGGTTGATCGCATAACCCGTCGGGCCGCCCAGCGAGAGACCGATGCCCCACACCAAGCCGCCTACCAGGAATGGGCCAAGTCCGGCTGACATGCTGGCCCCAATGACAGGTGTGTCAACCTGGAAGATAGCGGCGACACCCAACACCAGCACCATCGTGCCGATAACTTCGCTAAGCAGGTTGGTGCCGGCGTTGCGGATAGCCGGGCCGGTCGAATACACTGCCAGCTTCAGCCCTTTGTCTTCGGTGGCAGCCCAGTGCGGCATGTAGTGCAGCCAGACGATCACGCCGCCAATGAACGCCCCGATCATCTGGGCCGGGATATGGGTAGCGAGCTTGCTGAAGTCACCTGATGTGACAGCAAAGGCCAGTGTCACAGCGGGGTTGATGTGCGCGTCCGGGCTGCCGAAGGCGCCGGCCGTGAAGACACCGACCACGACCGCAAACGCCCAGCCTGTGGTGATGACGATCCAGCCGGAGTTCTGCGCTTTTGACTTGTTGAGCAAGACGCCGGCCACAACGCCGTCGCCCAGAATGATGAGCATCATTGTGCCGAGAAGTTCACCCAGGAAAGGCATGGAAGTATCCTCCTTCGTTGGTAGTTAAAGATGTTGGTCAGTGGTACAGGGAACCGGATTCGTAGATCACCAGACTAGAACTTTGACAGCACCACCTCCTTTCTGCGTGTGGAGGCCGCCAAAGGAGAACAAAACACCGCCTGAGGAGCGTTTCACCAGGCGGCGCGGTTTTCCCAGCACGCATACATCGCGATGCGCGTCGCAGGCCACCACATACCCGGCAGGTAAACGAGGGGTGCGACCACTGGCATGAAAATGGTATATAACTGGTTAGAGTTTTTGTCTACCTTTCAGCCGATTTTGTTTCATAACGGAACAGAATAGGATATGAGAACTACTTCAAACTGAAACACAGCATCGCTTCTCGCTCAAGCGCGTTGCGTGATTCGAAACTCCTCGGCCGCAATCCCCAGTTCCTTCATCTTGCGCCACAGCGTCGTCCTTCCAATTCCCAGCAAACGCGCAGCCTCGCTCAGGTTGCCGCTTGCCGCCCGGCCGGCTGATAAAATCGCCAGCCTTTCAGTCTCCACCAGGCTTCGAACCGGCTCGGTCAGGGTTTTGCCCGGAACCACCACTCGCCGTTGCCGGATAGTTTCTGGGAGATGTTCCAGGTCGATCGGTTGCTGATCGCACAGTAAGGCGGCCCGCTCCATAACCGATTCCAACTCGCGAATGTTGCCCGGCCAGGGATAGGCGCACAAAGCTGTCCTGGCTGCCGAGGTAAGCGTGAGTGTCTGTCCCACTTGCACGCTCAGCTTGTCGAGCAACTGGTCGATCAGGAGCGGAACATCCTCCGGCCGCTCGCGCAACGGCGCGATGGTGATGACGAACGATCGCAGGCGGAACAGCAGGTCCGAGCGGAGTGTGCCTTCAGCCAGCTCCGCTTCGAGATCGGCAGCCGACGAGGCGATGACTCGCGTATCCACGGGAATCATGCGCGTGCCGCTCAGCCGGATCACTTCGCCGGATTCAATCACGCGCAGCAGCGCGGCCTGAGCATCCAGTGACAGAGATTCCACCTCGTCGAGAAAGAGTGTGCCTCTGTGAGCGAGTTCGAACTTACTCGGCTGGCCGGCAGTGGTCGCTCCGAAAGCACCGGCCTCGTGTCCCAGAAATTCGCTGATCGCGAGTCCGCGAGGCAGGGCACGGCAGTTGATTGCCAAGAACGGGCCACTCGCACGCCGGCTGCTGTTGTGAATGGCGCGTGCCAGGACGTTCTTGCCGGTGCCGCTTTCGCCCAGCAATAGAATGCAGGCTTTGGCGTTGGCAGCCGATAGCGCTTGTCGTCGGATGCGGCGCGCGGCCTGGCTGTTCCCGGCGATATCGTCGAGTGTCAAGCGTGCCTGTGTGCCCACCTGTTGATGAACCAGCTGGCGCACCTGCTCGATGCGGCGCAGTGTGGCGATATAAGTCGTCGGCTCTTCTACCGGATCGCGAATCACCCGTAGACTGACCAAACACGCGCGTTGTGCGCCGTCCACGCCGAAGCTCACCTCAACGTCGTTCAGTTCCTCGCCGCGGGCGACGGCCCGCGCCAGGCCCTCTGGAAGGATGAGATACTCGGCCAGCGGGCGGCCGACCACGGCGGTCGGGGTCAGGCCCAACAACTGCCCGGCGTGATTGTTTAAGTAAGTGAGCATGCCCTGCGCCGTCCAGGACAACACGCCGTCGGAGATCGCATCCAGGGTCGCATTCAGCTCGGTGGCGCGCGCGTTGGCTTCGCGCACAAACAGGTCGGCCTGCAATTGGTTCTCGATCGCCTTGGCGGCGGCGACGGCAATGCCCAGCGCCTGGGAGCGGTGTCGCGTCACGCCGTCGAGGAGTCCAATCACCCCGACCGGGTAGCCCTCCAGATCGTAAATCGGCGCGGCTGCGGAATTGAGCGTGTGAAAGGCGCTCAGGAAATGCTCGGAGGCGACGATCTGCGCCGGACACCTTTCGATCAGCGCCACCGCAAACGCGATGGTACCCAACCGGCTCTCGTCCAGAAACGCTCCCTGACGGATGCCCAGATCGGTCGCGTGCTGCATCATGGCGATATGACCCAGCATCTCGAGCACGCAAGTCGTGCTGTCCAGCAGCAGGAGTATCGCGCCGCTTCCCTCGATGAACTGATGGATGTCCTCCATGATCGGGCGAGCGACCGCCCGCAGGGAGGCATGTTGGCTCAAGGTGAGGGGCAGCACTTCGTCGCTGACGTACGCCCATTGCGGCGGGGACGTTGGGTTCAGGCGGGGCGCGCAGCGCTGCCAGGAGGCGCCCACCAGTGGATCGATATCGGGCGCCTGGCGCCCGGTGGCCGTGAATGCCAGCCACATCTCTTTGAGTCGTTCTAAATCGACGCTAGCGTTTGACGGTTGCATATCCTCATCCTTTCCGGTCTGCAATCGACGGCGAGCCTCTGGCTAACAGGATAATCGTCCCTGAGGCGAATGTCAAACCCAAATTGCTTGTCGGATGGGTTGCCTAAGTCACCAAATCGGCATGAATGTGTAATGCTAGGGCTCTGCAAAAACGGCTATAATCTTGGCAGGCATTTGTCCAGCGCGCTCGGGCAGGTGGCACACCGATTCGAATTGTAACTCTCTCCGAAGTTGTGTTAAACTGGGTGGCGTTGGGGCGTAACCCTTCAAGCGAGAGTAAGCCAACTATGAATGAGTCATCGAAAACCGGCTCGCCAAAGTTGCTGATCGTCGATGACCTGGCGGACATCCGGCGCCTGCTCCGGGCGTGGGCTGAAGTCGAGGGCTACACGCCGCTCGAAGCGGGCAACGGCAACCAGGCCGTCGATATTGCCTTCAGCGAGAAGCCGGAAGTGATCATTATGGACATCATGATGCCGGGCAAAGATGGGCTGACGGCGATCAAAGAGATTCGCCAGGCCGACCCGATCACCGGTATCGTCGTGCTGACCGCGTACGGCACCGAACAGCGGGCGGTGCAAGCGATGCGCGTCGGCGCGGATGATTACATGCACAAACCGTTCGACGCGTCCGAGCTACGCGTGAAGCTCGCCTCGGTCTTGCAAAAACAGAAACTCCGGATCGAAAATCAGCAACTCCAGGCGCGCTTGAACGGCATTCTCAGTCACTTCATGCCGCGCTCGGTTATCGATCAGTTGATGAGCGCGCCCGAACTGCCCCACCTGGGCGGCGAGCGGCAAGCCATCTCGATCCTGTTTGCCGATATTCGCGGGTTCAGTATTTACGCCGAGCAGACCGAACCCGAGGCGCTCGTCACGACCGTCAATCGCTATCTGGGTGTGGCCACAGACGCGATCCTGGCGCAGGGTGGCACCCTGGACAAGTATCTCGGGGACGGGCTGCTGGCGATCTTCAACTCGCCGGTCAAGTATGCCGATCACGCGCTCCGCGCAGTGCGGGCCGCGCGCGACATTCAACGCAATACGGAAGCGCTCAACGCCGGCCCTGACGGGCAGGGCTTGCAGTTCGGGATTGGTGTGCATACAGGCGAGGCGGTCGTCGGCAACATCGGCACACCAGAGTTGATGAGTTTCACCGCCGTCGGGGAAAGCGTGAACCTGACCAAACAGATCGAGGAAGTCACCGCGCCGGGACAGATCATGATCAGTCGGGCCGTGGCCGATGCGCTCGGTCCTGGTCGATTGATCACGAGGTCCCTGTCGCCCCTGACTGTGAAGGGCCGCAGCGAACCGGCCGAAGTCTTAGAGGTGCTTGGCCTGAACTAAATTTAGAGTGGCTTGAACTGCTCGAACGATTGCTGGCAAGCGTTGCAATAATACATCGAGCGGCAGAGCGTGGCGCCGAACAGACTATCGAGGACGGTGTCGGTCGCGCCGCAGTTGGGGCAGACTGCCGCTTCGATCAGGGCGATGTCGAACGTGCCGGTGTGGTGGGGTGGGGGGGCAAGGCCAAACGACTTGAGCTTGGCGCGTGCGCTTTCGCTGATCCATTCGGTCGTCCAGGGCGGGTTGAGCGAGGTTCGGACGTCGACTTCGCTGACGCCGAGCTGCATGATCCGCGCGGTGATCTCCTCGCGCATCGGAATCAGCGCCGGGCAGCCGACGAAGGTCGGCGTGATGGTCACGACGGCGCGATCGCCTTCTAGCCAAACCTCGCGCACAATCCCCATCTCGACCAGCGATACGACCGGGATCTCCGGGTCTTTCACGTCTTCAAGTGTAGACCAGATGTCTTCGGTCGTGAGTTGGCTCATCGCTGTTCTCTAGACCCTCCAGGTCTCAAGGACCTGGAAGGTCTCTCTTTACCAGGTCGCCTCGGGTTCCATCCGGGCGACTTTTTGCATTTCGTTCAACAGATCAGCCAGGTGCTGAGTGTGCTGTCCAGATCGACCGCCGCCGGCCATGGGCGCGGCGCTGGGAATCGCAAGCGTTGCGGCTTCGAGGACCGGCTTTACTTGGGTTAACCATTGTTCGCGCAGCGCATCTTCGGGCGGCTTGACGTCCGCCGAGACAAGTGTGCTCTCGCCTTCGATCGGCTCGAACAGGCCCAGCGCGTGCGGCCAGGCCACGTCCAGCGCGGCCTGCATGCGGCGGTGACTCTCTTCGGTTGCGTCACCCAAGCGCTGTACCCAGCCTCGACTGTGCAAGAGATGATAGGTCTCTTCACGTCTCAGTTTGGCGACGGCATCGGCCACCGGTCGATAGGCGCTCTCGGCGAGCGCGGCGTAGCGCACCTGTTCAGAGGTGTCAAAGAGATAGCGCCGGACGATTGTGAAGGCCCAGTCACCTTTCGGTAATTCGACCAGCGTCGCGTTGCGGAACTCGCCTGCGTTTCGGAAGAAAGCGGCGCGATCAGGATCGGGCCCGCCGAGCTCGCGCGCAGCGGCCAGCGTGTACCAGGTCAGAGCGTGTCCCATCTCATCCTGGGCGAGGTTCGAGAAGGCGATGTCTTCTTCGAGGATCGGCGCATGACCGGTCCACTCGGAATCGCGGTGCCCGAGCAGCAGTTCGTCGTCGGCCATCGCGGTCAGGAACTCGCGCAGCGCGTCGCGCAGGGGCGCAGCGACCTGGGCGGCAGACTCACTGCCCACGCTCAGCCTCCAGCTTGCGGATCAGTTCGGCCATGCGGAAGCCGGCGGCTTCGCGGTACGACTTGTCGGTGGCAGGCTGGAACCAGACCTCGACGTCGTCGTAAGAGGTGGCCGTAATGTGATCGGCTCGCACGACCCACAGGCTGACGCACTCCAGCCGGCGGGCGAACTGGTCGCGCGCCAGCATCAAAGCCATTTCCGGATCGGGCGCATGCACCGACCCAACGTGGAGGTGCGGCTCGCCACGCTTGCTCTGGTGGAATACTTCGTAAACCGGCCACTGTGTATCTGCCATGATTTAGCGTTTGCCATTGCCGTTCCGCGCGGCTTTAGCCACAAGCGCCTCGCGCACCCAGCGACCTTCTTCGTGCGCCTTGCGCCGTGCGGCCATCCGTTCAGCGTTCATCGGGCCGTGGCCGGAGATCACCCGCTTGAACTCTTCCCAGTCCGGCTCGCCGAAGCGCCAGCGGCCCTCGGCTTCGTCGTAGCGCAACTGCGGGTCGGGGATGGTCAGGCCGACTTTCATGATTTGCGGCGCGTACTGTTCGACAAACTCGTAGCGCAGCTCGTCGTTGGTGCGGGTCTTAATGCGCCAGCGCGTCAGCTTTTGGAGATGGACCGAGTCCTTGTCGGTCGGTCCGAACATCATCAGCGTCGGCCACCACCAACGGTTCAGCGCCGCCTGGGCCATTTGCCTCTGGTGTGGGCTGCCGCTGGCCAGCGTGGTGACGAGGTGTTGGCCTTGCTTGAGGTGGAATGATTCCTCGTAACAGATGCGTTTCATGGCGCGGGCGTACGGGCCATACGATCCTTCGGCCAGCATGAGTTGGTTGACGATCGCCGCCGCGTCAACCAACCAGCCGATCATGCCGACGTCGGCCCAGGTCTCGGCTGGATAGTTGAAGATGTTCGCATACTTGGCGCGGCCGCTGAGCAGATCGTCGATCATCTCTTCGCGCGATCGGCCCAGCGTCTCGGCTGCCCGATACAGCAGTTGGCCGTGGCCGGCTTCGTCCTGCACCTTCGCGGTCAGCGCCAGCTTGCGGCGGAAATTGGGCGCGTTCGGGATCCAGCCGCCCTCCGGCAGCGTGCCGACGATCTCGCTGTGGGCATGCTGCGAGATCATGCGGATCAGCTGCTTGCGATACTCGTCCGGCATCCAGTCGCTCGGCTCGATCTTCTCGCCCCGGGCGATGCGCGCCTCGAAGGCGGCCAGCCTGGCCTCGAACTCAGGGCCTTCCTGCGGCTCGGATGTTCCCACGTTTTTTGGCGGTTCGACTTCCAGAACGCTCATCATGCTCATGGTTTCTTCCTCCCGTCGCGTGGGGAAATTGTACCACTTTTTGGAGAGGGGAGAGTAGTTCCCGCCGCAGTTGCACTGCGGCGGGTGGCAGTGCAACTGCCACCCGAACCCCGCAGAATTAGATGGTCAAGCCACTGGTCTCTTGATCAGAAATGTCCGCGCGCGGCGGAGAGGACGTCGGCCAGAACGCCGAATGCAGTTTGTGCGGGCGTCGGCGCGGTTTCGAGCAGCGTGAGCTGGTTCAATGTGTCGGTGCGAATGCTGATCGTGCTGGTCGTGCCGTACAGCCGATAGGCCGGGTCGTTGGCCGCGACTTCCTCCGGCGCAACCCGGCTGACGAGTTGGCCGTCGCGCCACTCGGCCGAGCACATCAATCGGATTTTTCGCCGGCGGCTCTGCGCGCTTCGCACCTGCTCGGGCGTTATGCCGCGAATGCCGGCCCGCTCGACCTGCTGCGGGCGCAAGTCGGCGTCCATCATCACGTTGCACAGCGCCGACACCTTCACCGCCGAATCCCAGCCGTCGATGTCGTTGCTCGGATCGGTCTCGGCGATGCCGATGTCTTGCGCGTGCCGGACCGCATCGTCGAAGGGCATACCTTCTTCCATCTTCGTCAAGATCAAGTTGGTCGTGCTGTTCAACACGCCGCGAAAGCCCAGCACCTTGGTCGCCGGCAGGCATTCGCGGTACAGGTTGAAGATCGGGAATCCGTCCATCACGGTCGCTTCGAATAGAAAGGCGCGTTTCTTGTGGGCCGCCAGATCGCGCAGGCGGCGGTAATCGTGCGCCAGCGGGCCTTTGTTCGCCGTGATCGCGTGCTGGCCGGCGTTGAGCGCGGCCTCGATGTGATCGATCGCCGGGCGACCCGTGTCGCGGTCGATCGGCGTCATCTCGATCAGCGCATCCGCGCCGCACTCGCGGATCAATGTGAATGAATCGGGCAGGGCAGTGGCGGTTTGTTGTCGGATTTGTTGTAGGAGGCGACTCCAGTCGCCGGTCGCCGCCTCGCCATCTATCCCTTTCTGATCCATCACGATTCCATGTCGGCCGGTCGCGATTCCGACGATGCGCAGATCGATACTGTAGCGCGACTCGATCTCGCCGTGTTTACGGTCGACGAGTCTGACCAGTTCCCGACCCACATTGCCAAATCCCAGTAGGCACAAGGTGAATCTCACGCCGCCTCCTTTCGCGTAGCCAAACCACTATTACACAGTGCAAAACCGAAACATATTTTCTCAAATGTAAGAAGACGCTATGCGAAATCTAGCCTTTATCTCAAAACTTCCACGCTGATCGCCATATACGCCTGTGTACCGCGCACGAGCTGATCGACTTCGATGTACTCATTCACCG
>JBOGUH010000466.1:0-4715 GCA_050695975.1 Anaerolineae bacterium | reverse complement strand
GGGAAGAGGGGATTGGGGGGTGAAGGGTGAGGACTACGACGCGGTACTTTCAGCCGGCGGTTGCTTGGCCGGCGGTTGCTGTTCCGCCTCAGGCGCAGCTGCCTTCGCTGCGGCAGCCGCCTTCGCCGCAGCGGCGGCTTTAGCCTTTTCTTCGGCCTGACGCTTCTTCTCGGCGTCCTTGGCTGCCTTTTCGGCTATCTCTTTCTGCTCACGCGCCCAGTCGCTCGGATGGATCGCTGCGTGGTACGTATCCGGCTTGGTCAGCTCCGCCTTGTCATAGATCATCGACTGGAAGCGTTCGAACGCCGCGATCTCATACACGTGATCCATCTTGATCGCGTCAAACAGACAGAACTCGGCGCAGAAGCCGCACTGCATGCAAATCGTTGTATCGATATAGAACTCGGCCGGCTGGGGGATGGGACGATTGGTCTTCGGATCACTGGTGCGAACGATCCAGATGCACTGCGGCGGGCAGACCTTCGCGCAGATGCCGCACGAGGTGCATTTGTCCTCGTTCTTGATCGTATCATAGATCAGGAACGGCATATAGCGGAAGTGCTCCGGCACGGGCAATTTCTCTTCGGGATACTGCACGGTGAACACTCCGCGACCCTTTGGCCCCTGCCGTGTCGCGAGCGCCCTCTCGTTGTAATACCGCCCGCCGCGGAACAGGTAGCTCAGATCGTCAAGATACGACCCGACGAAGTGCTTCATCGTCACGCTGAGACCTTTCAAGACACCGGATCCGAACATGTAATCTCTCCCTTCACCTCTACCGATCCGTCTCCCCTAACACAATATCGATGCTGCCCAGGATGATTACCGCATCGGCGACTTTCCCGCCGGTGCACATCTTGCCCAGCGCCGTCAGGTTGATGAACGAAGGGGCGCGAATATGATACCGATACGGGTTCGCCGACCCATCCGACACGACGTAGAAGCCCAGCTCACCCTTGGGGTTTTCGACGCGCCCGTACGCCTGGCCGGCGGGCACACGCTGGGTGTACTGCTTCTTGCCGGCCTGGATCTCGCCCTCGGGAATCTGGTCAAGCGCTTGCTTGAGGATGCGGACCGACTGCCGCATCTCGTCCAGGCGGATCAAGTAGCGATCGTACACATCGCCGTTATACCGCACGGCCACATCGAAGTCGAAGCGATCGTAGATCGAATACGGCTCGGCGCGGCGCACATCGTACGGAACGGCGGACGCGCGCAGCACCGGGCCGGCTGCGCTGTAGGCGATCGCGTCTTCAGGCGAAAGATAACCCACGCCGATGCAGCGGGCGCGGATGATTTCGTTGTCGCTCAACAGCCGGTCGAGGTCGTCGATCGCGCGCGGCAATCGCTCGAACACGAGCTGGCGGCACGTCTCCAGCCAGCCCGGCGGCAGGTCGCGCGCCACACCGCCGAAGCGCATGTAGTTGCACATCATGCGGCTGCCGGCGACTTCCTCGAACAGGTCGAGGATCAACTCGCGTTCCTCGATCGCATACAGCGCCGGAGTAAAGAACGCGCCCAGATCGTTGAGCAAGAAGCCGACCGCCCACATATGATTGCAGATGCGAGTCAGCTCGGCCATGATCACGCGGATGTATTCGGCCCGCTCGGTCGGCTTGATTCCCGTCAGCTTCTCGACGGTCAGCGCGTAGCCCAGGTTATTGCTCATCGAAGAAATGTAATCGAGTCGATCGGTGAACGGCATGTTTTGGATGTAGGTATTGCGCTCGCCGATTTGTTCGTGGTTGCGATGCAAATAGCCCATCACCGGCTGGAGATCGCGGATGACCTCGCCCTCCAATGCGACAACCATGCGAAACACGCCGTGCGTCGAGGGATGCTGCGGGCCAAGATTGACGACGAGGTGATCCATTTTGAGCGAACCCGCGCCATTTCCATCACCGGCCGGCATGATCATCGGTTCACCCTGCACCACGTCCACCTGCTTCAGACTGGCGTAAACCGCGTCATCGGCGTATTCGTCGTACGCGCTCGGATCAAACCCTTCCGGGTAGTTCACGTTGTCGGACCACTTGACGCGATCCTCGGCGCGCACGTGCTGCCCGCCAGGCCAGCGGCTATCGAACGGCTTATGCTCCTCTTCGTAATACGCCTCGCGCCAGTCTTTGCGCATCGGGTGGCCCTGGAAGCCTTCCCACATCAGGATCCGTTTCAGGTTGGGGTGTCCTTCAAACTTGACGCCGTACAAATCCCACGCTTCGCGTTCCTGGAAGTCGGCGCCCCGCCACACCGGAGTGAGCGACGGCAGGACCGCGTTGTCGCGCGGCGTGCGCGCTTTGAAGACCAGCGCGGGACCGCCCTGCACGGAATAGGCGTGATACACCACTTCGATCTGACCGGCGTCGAGGTAGTCCACGGCGGTGAGGCTCGACAGGTAAGTGTAGCCCAGCTCATCACGGATATGCTTCGCCGCTTCGACCAGATGCGCCGGATCGATCAGCGCGCCTTCGTGCTCGGCAGGCTGGACGGCATCGCCAAATTTCTCTTTGAGCGCAGCCAGTGGGCCGGTCAGCTCTGCGCTAGGAGCGGGAGCAGTTGTGGTTGCCATTGAAACCTCAGGGTTTAGCCCCTTGAGTTCCCTGAGTTCCTTGAGCGGCCTTCTGATGAGGGAACTCAACAGACTGAAGGAACTAAGAAATTTCAGGCTTTCGCTTGTTTGATTTCGGGGATGCGGCGCAGATCGATGATATCGGGACCCAGAACCGGGACGGGAATCGCTTCGGCCTGATCCTGCTTGTACCACGGCACCTCGCGGATGCTCTGCCGCTCGATCTTCTCGTGCAGCTTGATCATGCCGTTCAGCAGCGCCTGCGGGGTCGGCGGGCAGCCGGGCACGTATACGTCCACCGGAATGAACTTATCGATGCCGGACACCACGTTGTAGCCTTCCTTGAACGGGCCGCCACCGCTGGCGCACGCGCCCATCGACAGGACGTACTTAGGCTCGGCCATCTGGTTATACAGACGCACAATCTGCGGGACCATCTTCTTCGTCACTGTGCCTGACACGATCATCAAGTCGCTCTGGCGCGGGCTGGGACGCATCAGCCCCATGCCGAAGCGATCCAGGTCGTAACGGCTCGCCGCCGTGCAGATCATTTCGATCGCGCAACAAGCCAGGCCGAACATCAGCGGCCACATGCTGCGCTTGCGCCCCCAGTTGTAAATCCTGTCCAGTGTCGTGACGAAAACGCTACTCTGCAGCTCGGGCGGAACGATCGGATCGTTCACCGGAACTGTGGATTCTGCCGCTTGTGTCATCGTGAGCTGACCTCCTCGTACCATTCCTCTTGAATGTCTTCCAGTAAAGACAGGCTGGTGATGTTTTTATCGTCGGCAAACTGCGGCAACTCGATCACCCAGCCGTGCAGCGTCTCCCAATCGAGCGCCAGCGGATCGACGCCCGGATGCCGCTGCATCAACTCCAAGGCGATGGGGTAGGGATCGTCCCAGTAGAGCTTATCCATTACCCTTTTACAACACCATGGTCATTCACCCAGTCGGCCAAACTCGCCGGTGTCGATCTGCGCGCGCTGCAGGCGGCCGCTGTAGTCCACATAGATCGCTTTCCACTCCGTGAAGACTTCCAGCGCCGTCTGGCCGGCTTCGCGGTGACCGTTGCCCGTGCCGCGCGTCCCCCCGAACGGGAACTGGATTTCGGCGCCCGTCGTGCCATGGTTGACATACACGATGCCCGTATTCAAATCGCGCATCGCGCGGAAGGCAGCGTTCACGTCCGGGCTGAATAGGCTTGAGGATAATCCGTAGCCCGTCGCGTTATTCACCCTCACCGCTGCGTCCAGGTCATCGACCTCAATGATTGACAACACCGGCCCAAAGATCTCTTCCTGCGCGATCCGCATGCCAGGCTCAACGCCGTCGAACAATGTCGGCTCGTAAAAGAATCCCCGGCCGCCGTTCGTATAAATCCGCCCGCCGGTCAGGCAGTGTGCGCCTTCGTTCCTGCCCATCTCGACATACCCGTGGATCTTTTGAAGCGCCGGCTTGTTGATCACCGGTCCGACTTCGACGCTGGGATCGAGACCGTCCCCAATCTTCAGAGCGCGCGCGCGATCGGCCAGCCTATCGACGAATCGTCTATGGAGGCCCCTTTGGAGGATCAACCGCGAGCAGGCCGTGCAGCGCTGGCCGGTGGTGCCGAACGCCGACCACAGTGTCGCTTCGAGCGCGAGATCCATATCGGCATCGTCCATGACGATGATCGCGTTCTTGCCACCCATTTCGAGCGACACCTTCTTGCCGAGCCGGCCGGCTTCGGCGGCGATCGTTCGCCCGGTGGACGTCGAACCGGTAAACGACACCACGCGAACCTGCGGATGGGCGACGAGCGCCTGCCCGACCTCGGCGCCCGGTCCCAGCACAATATTCACCACACCCGGCGGCAAGCCGGCTTCTTCAAATACCTTGACAAACTCGGCGCCCAGCGCCGGCGTTTCGGGCGAAGGCTTGAAGACGACCGTGTTGCCGGCGATGATCGCGGGAAAGATTTTCCAGGAGGGTATGGCGATGGGGAAGTTCCACGGCGTGATGATCGCGCACACGCCGATCGGATCGCGCACGGCCATGCCGAACTTGTTCGGCAGCTCGACCGGCGCGGTGTAGCCCAGCAATCGACGGCCCTCACCGCCCATGAAAAAGGCCATGTCGATCGCTTCCTGCACGTCGCCGCGCGC
>JBOGUH010000465.1:0-2538 GCA_050695975.1 Anaerolineae bacterium | reverse complement strand
ACATACGCCGCAACCAGCCCACCATCCACGTTCAAAATGCCGCCGGTGATTTTTGACGAACGATCCGAGGCGAAGAACAAGATCGCTTCGGCGACATCCTCAGTGTAGACGTTGACCTTGAGCGTCGTGCGCTGGCGATAGGCTTCCTCCAGTTGATCGGGCGCAATGCCCATGCCTTTGGCCCGCGCCTCGCGCCAGCCGGCGTCCCAGATGCTGGAGCCTTGCAGCACGGCATCCGGGTTGACGACGTTCACCCGCACGCCGATCGCCCCACCCTCCTCGGCCAGTGATCGAGCGAGGTTGATTTCCGCCGCCTTGGCTGCGTTGTAAGCCGCCGCGTTCCGGCTGCCGATCAGCCCGTTCTTGCTGCCGACGAAGATCAGGCTGCCGCCCAACCCCTGCGCCTGCCACACCTTGAACGCCTCGCGCGAGACGAGGAAGTAGCCCTGGGCCAGCACATCAAAGAGTCGATTCCACTCGGCCAGGCTGGTTTCGGTGACCGGCGCAGACATGGCAATGCCTGCGTTGCTCACCACGATGTCCACGCCGCCATAGGCCAGGGCAGTCTGCCGGAAGGCCTCGGCGACCTGCTCTTCGTCGGTCACGTCGCATGGGACGGCCAGTCCCCGCTTTGATCCATGCTTCCCTACGATGTCCGCTGCTACGGCTTCCGCGCCTGAAGCGTTGACATCGGCCACGACGACGTGCGCGCCCTCGGCTGCCATCCGATACGCCGTCGCCCGTCCAATGCCGGATGCCCCGCCGGTGATGAACGCGATCCGCCCGGTCAGTTCGCGATCGGGCGGGCGCAGCGTGAGTTTGTACAGTTCGAGCGGCCAGTATTCGACGGCGAAGGCTTCGGCGGGTGTCAGCGACACAAAGCGGTCGAGCGCCGTCGCGCCGCGCATCACGGCGATAGCGCGGTGATACAGATCGGCTGAGACCTGCGCGAGCGCGGCGTCTTTACCCAGCGTGATCATGCCCAGACCGGGGACGAGCACGACGCGCGGCGCGGGATTGCCCGCCTTGTCATCCGGGCCTGTGTGGGCGTCGAAGTAGGCTATGTAGTCTTCGATGTATTGGGCGACGCCGGACTTAAGATCGGTAATTAGTAATTGGAGATTGGAGGCGTCCCAATCGACGAAGAGCGGCGCGCGCTTGGTGTGCACGAGGTGATCGGGACAGGCTGCGCCGGCTGCCGCGACGGCGCTGGCCGCTGGCGCGTCCGCTCCGATGAAGTCGAGCACATTCGGACTATCGTCGAAGCGCGTCACCATGCGACCCAACGCGCTCGCCGCACCGCGCAGCACAGGCAGGATTTCCGCCGCAATCTGGCGCCGTCGCTCCATGGCCAGTGGCGGGGTACGCGTCACGGCAAAGGCAGTGCGGCTGCCGGGCTGCTCGGCGATGAAATCCTCGGCCTCCTGAATGATGCGGATGGTTTTGTCGTAGCACACGCGCGGATCGTCGTCCCACGTCACCAGCCCGTGCTTGCCCATGATGACACACTCGATCTTGGGATTGTCACGAACCGCCTGACCGATCCATTTGCTGAGCGTGAAACCGGGACGAATATACGGCACCCACGCCATGCGCTCGCCGTAGAGTTTGCGCGCCCAGTCCTCGCCACCGGCGGAGCAGGCCAGGCTGATTACCGCATCGGGATGCGTGTGGTCGGTGTGGGCCGCCGGGATGAAGGCGTGCAGCAGCGTCTCGATCGACTGGCGCGGCATGTTCAGGCCGATGAGGCACTGCGAGAGATAGGCCGTCATCTCCTCGTCGGTCATCATTCCGCGCTCGAACAGCGGCAGCACGTCGTCCAGCCGCAGCCCGGCGAAGTCCTTGCGCTGCATCGTCGCCAGATCGGAGCCAGAGCCTTTGACCCACAGCGTGCGCACCTCGCGGCCTCGGAAATCCTGCTCGACGGTCTTCGTGCCCGTGTTGCCGCCGTAGATGTTGCACACGCTGCGGTCGGCGCCGAGCAAGTGTGAGCGGTATACAAGCAGATCGAGTCCAGAGAGTTGAGAGGATTCAGAGTCGTTCCAGAGGTTCTTGGGCATCGTGCTCCTATCCAGGTAAACAAGTACGCAAGTAAACAGGTAGACAAGTAAACAGGTAGACAAGTAAACAGGTAGACATGGAGGCGCAGATGCATTTGTCTACTTGTGTCCCTGCATACCTGTATACCTGTGTACCTGTATACTTTATGAGCTAGGATAGCCCCCGGCCGCCTCACTCGCCGCACTGCGCTCGGCTGCGAGTTTCTGATCGTGGCCGCTGGCGCGATAGGCGGCGAGCGGATCGGTGGGCACTCCCATCTCCTCGCGCACCTGTGCCAGCAGCGGGCGCACGTCTGCCCGATAGGCCTCGGTCAGCAGGTGGTGCGCGCCCAATACATCGCCCGCCGCCTGCGCCCCGGCCAGTTCGCGGCGTGGCACGAGCAGCGACTTGGCGTAAGCCTCCTGGCAGTTGACCATCGACAGGATCATTGGCGCGATCTTGCCCTCGATGTTGTGCGACTGGTCGATCATGTAAGTG
>JBOGUH010000464.1:0-10107 GCA_050695975.1 Anaerolineae bacterium | reverse complement strand
GGCTTCCTTGCGTTTGACCCAGAAGGTCTTGCTGAGGTCGCGCACGTCGATGATGGACATATGCGGATTATACACTGCGAGACCATCGCCGATCAATCTCCAGCCCGCTCCTATGATTGAGTCAGCGAATCGGCGAACCAACTACCCGACTGCACAACTAACCGACTACCCGACTAAGCGTGAACGCGGTATAATCAGAATCGTTCCGCGCCGGGGTGGTGGAATGGCAGACACGCAGGTCTTAGGAACCTGTGCTGGCAACAGCGTGCGGGTTCAAGTCCCGCCTCCGGCATCTCTGCGCATCGCATATCGCTTATCGTGGCCACTCAATCAATGCCGGAAAATAAGCGATTCGCCGTCAATCGCGAGTAATCTGTGATATAATCCCGCGCGAAGACAAAAAAGGGAGCTGTAGTTCCTTCAGTTCCCTGAGTTCCGCACAATGAGCCTCGAGGAACTCAGGGAACTGACTCGAAGAGGCGCAGGTGAAAGTCACGACTGAACCACGCGAAAACCGCCAGCTCGCTTTGACGATTGAAGTCGAGCCGGAGCGCGTCGAAGCGGCCCTGGCCAAGGCGGCCAAGAGCATCGCCCGCAAAGCCAATATCCCCGGATTCCGTAAGGGCAAAGCCCCGCGCCACATCATCGAGCAGATGTTTGGCAAGGATGCGCTGTACGATGAAGCGCTCGACGAACTCGGCCAGAAGGTGTATGGCGAAGCGCTGGAGCAGGAGAAGATCGAGCCTTTCGGCCCCGGCCGGCTCGAAAACGTTCAGAACGAGCCATTCGTCCTGAAAATGATTGTCCCCCTGCCACCCAAAGTGGAATTGGACGACTATCGCAGCCTGCGTGTGCCGTTCGAGGCGCCCGCCGCGAACGACGACGAAGTCGCTCACCAGATTGAGCACTTGCGCGAGCGGCACGCGATCATCGAGCCTGCGCCGGAAGGGACGGCCGCCGATTGGGGCCACGTCGTCACGCTCGATATCGATTCTACTGTCGAGGCACAAGCCTTTATTCAAGAGAAGAGCTTCGGTGTGACGCTCGCGAAAGAGCATCTCGACGATGCCGTGCCAGTCGTGCCCGAATTCGAGGAACACATCGTCGGCATGAAGCCTGGCGACGAAAAATCGTTCAGCCTACAGGTGCCGGACGACGACGCTTACGAGGACAAGTTCAAAGGCAAGACCGCCGAGTTCAAAGTCACGCTGAACGACTTGAAGTTCCGCACACTGCCCGATGCGGACGATGCGCTGGCCCAAACGGTGGGCGACTTTGAGACGATCGACGCGCTGCGCGACGCGATCCGCAAGGACATCGCCGACGCCAAGCGACGCGAAGCCGAATCGGCCTATGTCGATCGCGTCATCGACAAACTCCTCGAAACCGCGCAGATCGAGTTCCCGCCGCTGCTGGTCAACGACGAACTCGACGCGATGCTCGAACGCACGGACAAGCGCCTGCGCGATCAGGGTCTCAGTCTGGAACAATATCTCAAGATGCTCTCGAAGACCCGCGACGAATACCGCCAAGAACTCCGCCCGACGGCCGAGGGTCGCCTCAAGCGCGGCCTGCTGCTGTCCCGAATCATGGATCTGGAACAACTCGACGTGGACGAGTCCGAAGTTGCCACCGCGATCGAAACGACCAGCGCCGCGTACGGTCAGCGCGCCGACCAGGTGCGCGATGCCCTGTCGTCCAACGCGAGCAAGCGATCGCTCCGTCTGGACCTACTGACGCAAAAGGCGATCGACAGGCTGACGGCCATCGCCAAGGGCGAAGCGCCGGAGATAGCACAACCCGCCAGCGAGCCGGTCTAATCGTTCAAAAACCCTGGCACACCCGCCTGCCCCCGTATGGGAGTTAGGGTTCGCAAGGTTCGAGTATCTTACAGTCAGGGCGGCCACACAGGTCGCCCCGAGAAACAGGAGAAGAATAATGGTTTCCCCCAGTGCATTGATTCCGATGGTGATCGAGCAGAGCTCACGCGGCGAGCGCGCCTTCGATATTTACTCGCTGCTGCTCAGGAACCGCATTGTCTTTCTCGGCACGCCGATCAACGATCAGGTTGCCAACGTCATCGTCGCGCAGCTGTTGTATCTGGCTCAGGAAGATCCTGAGAGAGACATCCAGATGTTCGTCAACAGCCCCGGCGGCGTGATCAACGCCGGTCTGGCCATCTATGACACCATGCGGTTTATCCAGGCGCCCGTGTCGACGATCGCCGTCGGCCTGGCCGCCAGCTTTGGCACTATCTTGTTGGCGGCCGGCGCCAAGGGCAAGCGGCTGGCGCTGCCGAATGCGACGATCCACCTGCACCAGCCGCTCGGCGGGGTGCAGGGCCAGGCCGCCGACATCGAGATCGAGGCCAGAGAGATCCTGCGCATGCGCGATTTGTTGAACAGCATCCTCAAGCGCCACACCAAGCTGACCGACGAGCAGATCGCCAGGTACACCGATCGCAACTTTTACATGACGCCCGACCTCGCCGTCGAACTCGGCGTGATCGACGAAGTGGTGCGCCCGAACGACGAGCGCACGGCGATGGCCGCTGCGCTGCCGGCCGGCCAGTCCACTCGCATCGAAGCGCCGGCTGACGTCGAAAAGGTCACGGCATCGAGCAGCTAGATCCGATAGCCGTTGGCATCCCCGCTGAATAATGACGAGGCCACCTCTTGTAGGTGGCCTCGTTGCACATGCCAGAAACCGGGTTTCTAATACTGTTTCGCGCTGGAAATGTCCCTATCCACGATGCTCCCCAACCGCGTCCCCGCGGTTGGGACGCCCGCGAGGCTTGCCCTGAGCGTAGCCGAAGGGACGCGGGCTTTGAGCGAACGGTGACATTTCTTTTTAGAGGCTGGATAAGCGGTCACACCCAGCCGCGCAGTTTCATCGCCTCGGCCACGCGGCTCACCGATACCAGGTAAGCGCCCAATCGGTTGTGTGCCTTGTGCGTCTGGGCCGCTTCGTGCACCGCATGGAACGCGGCGGTCATCTTCTTGTCCAGCCGCTCGTGCACGGTCTCCAGGTCCCAGTAGTAATCATAAGCATTCTGCACCATCTCAAAGTAAGACACGGTGACGCCGCCGGCGTTGCACAGGAAGTCGGGGATCACGTACACGCCGTCCTTCTGCAAGATGGCGTCGGCCTCGGGTGTCGTCGGGCCGTTGGCCAGTTCAGCCACGATCCTGGCTTTGATCTGGCCCGCGTTAGCGGCCGTGATCTGGTTCTCCAGCGCCGAGGGAAACAGCACCGTCACGTCGAGTTCGAGCAGTTCGGCGTTGGAGATGCTCTTCGCGCCGGGGAAACCAGCCAGTGAGCCAGTCTTTTCTTTGTACTCGACCAGCTCGTATGGGTTGATGCCGTCGGGCTTATATACCCCGCCGTGCGAGTCCGAGGCGGCGACGATGACACAGTCGAGCAGCTCGCGGGACAGCGTGGCGGCGAACTGCCCGGCGTTCCCGAAGCCTTGAATGGCGATCGGCGCGCCCTTGAGATTGATGCCCAACACTTTGGCCGCCTCGCGCACCGTCACCATGCCACCGCGCGCCGTCGCATCGCCGCGGCCGGCCGAGCCGCCCAGCTGCAGCGGCTTGCCGGTGATCACGCCGAACTCGTTATAGCCCTTCATGAACGAATACTCGTCCATCATCCAGGCCATGATCTGCGGCGTGGTGTACACGTCGGGCGCGGGAACGTCCTTTTCCAATCCAATGACGCGGCCAACCTGGCGAATGTAGGCGCGGCTCAATCGCTCGAGCTCGCCCGGCGACATTTCTTTCGGGTTGCATACCACGCCACCTTTGCCGCCGCCTAGCGGAATGTCCACCATTGCCGTCTTCCAGGTCATCCACGCCGACAGCGCGCGGACGGTGTCGATCGTCTCATCCGGGTGGAAGCGGATGCCGCCCTTGCACGGCCCGCGCGCGTCGTTGTACTGCACGCGGAAGCCGTGGAACACTTTGACGCTGCCATCGTCCATTTTGACAGGCAGCGTCACGTGCAATTCGCGCATCGGCCAGCGCAGCATAATGTGTGTGGCCGAGTCGAGCTTCAGAATATAGGCTGCCGCATCGAGTTGGCGCTGGGCAATCATAAACGGATTGAGCTCGAAGTCAGTCGAAGACACGCCAACCGTGCGATAGTCCACCCGATCGAGGGTGACACGCTCTTCGAATGTTGCTGCCATAGGTCAGTTCTCCTTCTTCCATTTTAGGCTATCGTACTCGCAGCGGCCAGTGATGAAACAGCATGCCGCCGGGGTAACCGATCACAATCACCTGCGCCGCGCGTCGAGCAGCCGCAGCAGGATTTCGCGCGCCGTGTTTGGATTGGCTTTGCCGCGCGTCTCTTTCATCACCTGACCGACCAGCCAGCTCAGCACTGTTTCTTTACCCGCCAAGTATTTCTCCAGTTCAGCCGGATTGGCTTCAATGACTTTGCGCGCAGCCTCTTCCAGCGCGCCCGTGTCACTGATCTGCGCCAGCCCATGTCGCTCGACGATCGGCCGCGCGCCCTCGCCCGACTCGAACATCTCGCCCAGCACGCGTTTGCCGGTGTTGGCGTTGATCGCGCCGGACTCGACCAAATCGATGAGCTCGACCAGCCCGGCCGGCCGTACCGCCACTGATTCGATATCCCGGCCGGACTCGTTCATCAGGCGGAACAGCTCGCCCAGGATCCAGTTGGCGATCAGCCTGGCTCTGCCGACCCCTGATCCCTTGATGTGGGCGGCCTCCTCAAAATAGTCAGCCACCGCTTTCTCTTCCGTCAGCCGCGCAGCGTCCTTGTGGCCGAGGTCATACTCGCGCTCGAAGCGCCCGCGCTTGGTATCGGGCAGCTCCGGCAGCGCCGCGCGGATCGCCTCGACCCACGCCGGCTCGACAACCAGCGGCGGCAGATCGGGTTCGGGGAAATAGCGATAATCGTTCGCATACTCTTTGCTGCGCTGTGGCACCGTCACGCCGCGCGCCTCGTCCCAGCCGCGCGTCTCCTGTTCGACCTGGCCGCCGCGTTCGATGATTTCCTGCTGGCGAGCCAGCTCGTACTCGGTCCCGCGCAGAATGGCGCGGAACGAGTTGAGGTTCTTCAACTCGGTGCGGACGCCGAACTCGGTCGAGGCAGCCAGCCGGATCGAGATATTCGGCTCGAACCGGATCACGCCCTTCTCCATGTCGCCGGAGTTCACGCCCAGGTAACGCAAGATGGCGCGCAATTTCTTGGCGTAAGCGTACACCTCCTCCGCCGAGCGCAGATCGGGTTCCGACACGATCTCGATGAGCGGCACACCGCTGCGATTGAAATCGACCAGGCTGCGGCCGCCGTCCACGTGAATTAGCTTGCCGGTATCCTCTTCCAGGTGCACACGCCGAATGCCGATCCGCTTGCGCGCGCCCGACTCCAACTCGATCTCTAGCCAGCCGTTCCGGCACAGCGGAAGTTCGTACTGCGAGATTTGATAGCCTTTGGGCAAGTCGGGGTAGAAGTAGCTCTTGCGCGCGAACAGGCTGAACTCGGCGATCGTGCAGTTCAGCGCCAGTCCGGTCATGATCGTGTACTCGACCGCCCGCCGATTGATCACCGGCAGCGTCCCCGGCATGCCGGAGCAGATCGGGCAGGCCACCGAGTTCGGCGCGGCCGCTTCGGAGGTGACGACCCGGCAGCCGCAGAACATCTTCGATTGAGTCAACAATTCGGCGTGGACTTCGAGTCCGATGACGGGTTCGTACTTCACGCTTGCCCCAGTCATTTCCTTTTTGACCGTTTAGCTTCACTGCGGTTCAAGTACGTCTGGATCAGCCGAGCATACTGGCGATAATTGCTTAGGAGCGGCTGTAGTGAATGATACACCGCCTTGTTGTCAATCTCGTCGTAGCGATGGACGAGGCGGTTGCGCAGTCCGGTCGTAGACGCGAGGCGAGCGGTCAAGCCGGGCGGGAGAATGCCCAGACGCTCCATTTCGAGGAAGGTGTTATAACCCGTCTGTGGCGGCTCCGCCTGGTTCGCCTCCACAATCGCCCGATTGATGTCAAGCGCGTGTTCGACGATCAACTCCACTACTTTCTCGGCAGCATGCCGACGAACAAAATCGGCCTTGTATTCCGCGAGGGTCAGCTGAGCGAGCGCGTCCAGCTCCTTCAGGTGTTTGACCAGCGCGCTCAACTTCTTGCGGATGAAATCTTTATCCAGCACGAGGCGTCCCTTGTAGCTCTCGTTTGAGATAGCGCGTCAGGTCGTCGCGGTATTTCTGGGTGTCCTCAAAATAGCGGAAAGCATACCCCTTGAATTCTTCCCACGCCCAACGCTTGTTCTCGTACAGAAGTTTTCCTTTGCGTGCTACTTGAGACAGCAGTAAAGGCTCCGCCTGATTGAGCACAGCCAAATCGATTTCCATCTGAAATGCATCTGATAATTCCATCCACAGGCGAGTGCGCCATGCAGAGGTGAGAGGGCGAGCCGTCCACACAGCCACATCCACATCGCTCTCTGGATGCGTGCGGCCGATGACCTGCGAGCCGAACAGCACGATCAGCCGCAGGCCATATCGCTTCGCAATAGTCTCCAGTTGCGCTTTCGAGGGAATTGTCATCATTCTCCCCGTCGGCGTGCACGACCGACCGGCCAGTATGCGTACATGTCCCGAATGTTCGCGAGAAAATAGCGACCCTTCGACTCTGCGTTCAACAAACCCTGATACTCCTCCGGCGGTACGTCGCCGTACTGGTACGCGCGGCCCGTGCTGAAGACGATCTCTAGGATACGCTTGTCCTTGTCATAGCCTATAGCGTGGATCATGCTGGATTCAACTGTTACAAGTTCCATAGGGGCTATTCCGTATAGAAAATTAGGCATAAGCAGGTTCTATCTCAAGAGTGATCAACAATGTAGGGCGCGAGACCAATCCCCATTCTGATGGATCTTCACTCTCAAGATGCAGTTCAACCGCTTCCTTTAGATTAGCCGTCACTTCATCCAAAGTGGCGCCCTGAGTCACTACCGGGACTTCGATGCATTCCGCGACATAGCCGGATTGCTCACCCGGACGAATAACTGCTTTGATTGTATGTTGTAGCTGCATTATAGGACCCCCATCCGTTTATCCGCTGCCTATCCGTTGCTCACCCATGCCTTCGCAGGAAGTGCTGCATCCGTTCTAGCGCCTGCTCGATCTTCTCGTAGGCCGTCGCATACGAGCAGCGCACGTAGCCTTCACCCCCCGCGCCGAAGGCGTTGCCCGGCACCACCGCCACCTGCTCCTCCTGGAGCAGCGTTTCGGCGAACGCTTCGTCGCTCATGCCGCTGACGGCAATCGACGGGAAGGCATAAAACGCACCCTGCGGCTCGAACGTCTTCAAGCCGATCTGGTTCAGGCCGGACACAATGAGCCGCCGGCGCCGATCGTATTCCCGCCGCATCGACTCGACATGCTCCTCGCCGTGCAGCAGCGCCTCCAGTGCGGCTGCCTGAGCCATCGTCGGCGCGGACATGATCGTGTACTGGTGCACCTTGCGCATCGCCGCCGAGAGCTCCGCCGGCGCGGCGGCGTAACCGATGCGCCAGCCGGTCATTGCGTAATCCTTCGACCAGCCGCCGAGCAGGATCGTCCGCTCGCGCATGCGCGGCAGCGCGGGGAAGCACGTGTGGCTGGCCGCTGCGCCGTCGCCGCTTATCGACGCGTACACCAGTCGGTCATAAATCTCGTCGGAGATGACCAGCAAGTCGTGCTGCTCGGCCAGCGCGGCGATCTCCACCAGCCGTTCGCGGCTCATCACTGCGCCGGTCGGGTTGTTGGGGTAGCCGATCAGAATCGCCTTCGTCTTCGGTGTGATCTTCGCCGCGATCTCCGCGCCAGTCACCTGAAAGTTGTTCTCGACCTTCGTCGCGATCGGCGCCGGCACGCCGCCGGCAAACGCCACCTCGGCGGTGTACGACACGAAGCACGGCTGCGGGACGATGACCTCGTCGCCCGGATCGAGGATCGCTGTCAGCGCCAAATACATCGCCTCGGACACACCGACAGTGATCAGCAGTTCCGATTCGGGGTTGTAGCCTACGCCGTACAGCCGCCGCAGATGATCGCTCAACGCGCGGCGAAGTTCGATCGTGCCGGAGTTACTGGTGTAGTGCGTATCTCCAGCTCGCAGCGAGGCGATGCCCGCTTCCAGGATGTTCTGGGGAGTCACGAAATCCGGTTCGCCGATGCCGAGCGGGATCACGTCCTTCATCGTCGCGGCGATGTCGAAAAAGCGACGGATGCCGCTGGGCGGCACAGATGCGACGCGCTGAGAAATAGTGTTGCGCATAGTGTCAGTCCTGAAATTTGAATTTCCTGTAACCGCCGCGAGCGCATCCTCTGCCAGGCAATATGGAAACACTGTCGCCGAGCAGCCATTGATCGCTCGACTCGACGAATTGCAAATTGACGACCGCGCCGTCTTCGAGACGGACGCGGAAGGCAGGGCCATCGGGCGTACGCCATGTCTGATCGACGCGCGATATGGCGGCGCGGAAACCGTGCCAGACGATCGCGCGAGGCTCCTGGGCATACGTATGCCCGGAGTAACACTCGACGTGAACAGGTTCCACCATTTGAACTGGCCCCGCAGGTGCGGCAGATGCGCCCCACTGGGTTAGCTGAACCCGACGCTGGCCGAGTCGCCCACGTTGAACTTGCGGTAGCGGCCGGTGACCATCGCCTCGCGGCCGATCAGCGACTGTTCGAGGAACGTGTCGACGATCGTTGCGCCGGCTTCGACGATCGAATCGCGGATGATCGCGCGGCGGATGGCGCAGTTCTCGCCGATCGTCGTATACGGGCCGATGACCGCTTCTTCAATCTTCGCCGTCGGATGGATGTTGACCGGCGGCACAATGACGCAGGCAGGGAACTGAAAATCGGCGCTGTTGTCACTGCCGTTGCTGAGCAGATAGCGATTCGTCTCCAGCACGGTCTCCGGCTTGCCCGTGTCCAGCCAGACATCGACCGTGCGAGTGACGAAGCGCGCGCCCTGGGCGATCATCAGGTTGTTGGCATCGGTCAAAAAATACTCGCCTTTGGTCTGGATGTGCCGCCCCATCAATTCTTCGCAAGCGCGCATGAGCAGCGGCCCATCCGCATAGTAGTACATGCCGATGACGGCCAGCCGGTTGTCCAGTGACTCCGGTTTTTCGACGAAGCGCTCGACGCTGCCGTCGCTGCGCAGCGCGGCCACGCCGAAGCGGCGCGGATCAGCGACCTCCTTCACGTAAGCCAGGCTGTCCCCCGGCGGCTGCGCCAGTTCGCTTAGATCTGCGTCAAACAGTGTATCGCCGAAGATCATAAGCAGCGGCCCATCGACGAACGCGCGGCACAGCCACATCGCGTGAGCCTGTCCCAGCGCTTCCTTCTGCTCGACGAAGCGCGCCGGGAACGCGTAAGTGTTCTTGACGTACTGTTCGATCTGCTCGCCCAGATAGCCGACGACGAAGATGTGCTCGTCCAACGGCAGGTTGGCGAACTTGTCGATGATGTGGCCGAGCATCGGCTTGCCGGCTACGTTGATCAACGGCTTAGGGCGCGTGTAGGTATGCGGTCGCAGCCGCGTGCCCAACCCGCCGAGCGGGATGATGACTTTCATAGCGCTATTCTCGCCAAAGCAAATATCAACCACAGAGGCACGGAGAGTACGTAGTTCCCCCTATGCTTTTCTCAGCGCCCTCTGTGTCTCCGTGGTTTAGTCACGGCTACAAAGCAGGTCTACGCCGATGCCACTCCGTCGCCTGTTCGTAGACGTGCGCCACGCGCAGCATCTTCTCTTCGCCGAAGGCTGGGCCGTTGATCTGCAAGCCGATCGGCAATCCCTGCGTATCGAATCCGCACGGCAGCGATATGCCGCAGATGCCGGCCAGGTTCGCGTTCAGCGTGAACACGTCGCTCAAGTACATTTGGAGCGGATCGTCCACTTTCTCGCCGATCTTAAACGCGGTCGAAGGCGACACGGGGCAGGCAATCACGTCGACCTCGGCGAAGGCCGCCTCGAAGTCGCCCTTGATCAAGGTGCGGACTTTCTGCGCTTTCAGGTAGTAGGCGTCGTAATAGCCGGCCGACAGCGCGTACGTGCCGAGCAT
>JBOGUH010000463.1:0-5448 GCA_050695975.1 Anaerolineae bacterium | reverse complement strand
CGCGATCCGTACGCCGTGGCCTTGCGGCCCGGCGCGCCGAAGGGCCGATACCAGATCGAGGTCGGCTGGTATCTGCTCGCCACGCTGCGCCGCTTGCCGGTACTGGATGCGGCCGGTCGGCCGATCGACGATCGCGTCATCATTGGCGAGTTTATCGTGCCGTAAAGGTTCATAACAGAAAAGCTTCCTGTCTTCCCGGCTCTGGCCGAGTCCGTGACTCGGCAACTGAGCGCGAGTCGGTGCGAAGCCTCCCCGTGGGACGGACTCGCCGTGAGCATTAGCTCCATCATCGGCGAGTGGTATAATTTGTTTGTACCGATAGCATCATGGAAAGCGACGGCCATATCTATCACTACCGAGGCAAGCAGTTAGTCGGCATGACTGTATTGAATGCGAGCAAGCAAGTGGGTGGAGCGACAACAGCAGGACGAAAGAAGTTGCGGAGATAGACAAATCGGAGGTTATATCCGCTCAATGCTTTTAACGAGTCTTCACTCTAAGCGACTGTCGGGTCTATGGCCCGACGGTTGCATGCTGCTAGGTAACCACTGAGTCATGACCCTCGACGGACATCGACGCTGTAATGTTTTGGCACGAATCCCACACTGTGTGATGGATCGATGAAAACGACAAGTTACACGACCGCTGACGTCTTCGCTTCGCTCGCTGCTGAATGGAATGCCCTGTTACATGCCAGCGAAGCAGATACACCTTTTCTCACTCACGAATGGCAGATCGCGTACTGGCACACGCTGGGCGAGGGAACGCTGAGGGTGATCGCGATCCGTGACGACGGGGGAGCGCTGATCGGCATCGCACCCCTGTACGCCGTTGCGATCGACGGCAAGCCGTCACTGCGTTTTGTAGGCGGCGTCGACCCGTCCGATTATCTTGATTTTATCATCGCTCGCGGGCGAGAGGCCGAGGTCGGCGCGGTGATGGTCGATGCGTTGGCGATGGATGCCGGTTGGGCCCGGATCGATCTCTACAACGTGCCGGAGACGTCGTCGACGCGAACCTGGCTGGCGCAGCACGCAAGCGCGCGCGGTTGGACGGTGACAGACGAGCGGCAGGTGGTCAGCCCGGTGCTGGCGCTGCCCGATTCGTTCGACGCTTACGTCGACAGCCTGGACAGGCGCGAGCGGCACGAGCTGCGCCGCAAGCTGCGCCGCTCCGAAGCGATGGAAGGTCTGCGCTGGTACCTGGTTGACGGCGAATTCGCCAGCGAACTTGAGCCGGAGGTGGACGCGTTCCTCGACCTGATGGCGCGCAGCCATCCCGACAAGGCGGCGTTCATGACGCCGCAGATGCGTCGCTTCTTCCACGAGGGTGTGCGCGCCGCGCACCATGGCGGCTGGCTGCAGCTCGCTTTTCTCGAAGTAGAAGGCCGCAAAGCGGCGACGTACCTGAGTTTCGACTACGGCGACCGTTTGATGATTTACAACTCGGGTTACGAGTCTGACGCGCTTCAAGCGTTCAGCCCGGGCATTGTGCTGGTCGCGCGCCTGATCGAACATGCCATTCAGCAGGATAAGCGCGTCGTCGATTTCATGCGCGGCGACGAGGAATACAAGTACCGCCTCGGCGCGAAGGACACGTGGATACATCATCTGGGCGTCGATCGGTCAATCGACACGTGACAAACTCTCGGCTATAATTGTGTGCGCGCCGTCAGTTAAACTTGTTCCCGCCGCATGACCGCCGCCGTCATTCAATTTCACAGGAGGGCGGCGGCGGCAGTGCAACTGCTGCCGGAACGGTGGCTTTTCAGACAGACTCTTAGCGATAAATGGATCCAAGCGGAGTAGGGTATGAGTGAAAACCTGCAGTCTAACGAACGACCCGAATCTGCCGAGTCCTCCGGGCGACGCAACCCGGCCTGGTTGGGCGGCGCCGTCCTGATCATCCTTGGCGTTATTTTTCTGGTGAGAAACCTCACCGGCTTCAGCATCAATAATTGGTGGGCGATTTTCATCCTGATCCCCGCGGTTGGCTCACTCGCCGCCGCATGGCGAATTTACCAGTCGAACGGAGGGCGGTTTACCCCCGCCGCTCGTGGCCCGCTGATCGGCGGCCTGATCCTTCTGACTGTTGCCTCCGTATTTTTATTCGACCTGGACTGGGGTGCGATCTGGCCGGTTTTCCTAATCATCATTGGAGTCGGCGTGCTGCTCACCTCGTTGTCTCGGTAACCGTCCAATCGGCAGCTGCGTATTCCCCTGGCGCTGCGTCCGGGAAGCGATGTCTTCATCCGCCCCACGCCAGCTGCCACTCTCACAAAGTCGTGTCCGCGACGATCTGAAGCAGAGTTGACTATGTCGATCCATCGTGTTGCGATGTTGAGTATGCATACCTGTCCGCTGGCGACGCTCGGCGGAAAAGAGACCGGCGGCATGAACGTGTACGCGCGCGACCTGGCCCGCGAGTTCTCGCGACGGGGCATCGCAGTGGACGTGTTCACCCGCTCGCAGAACCCGCACCTGCCGCATGTGATGCACAAGCTGGGCGCGCGGGGACGCGTCGTCCACGTGCCGGCCGGCCCCGAAGAACCCTGCGACAAGAACAAAGTGTTCGATCACCTGCCCGAGTTTACCGAGGGCGTGCTGCGCTTCGCCCGTGACGAAGGCATCGCCTACGATGTGATCCACAGCCACTACTGGCTGTCGGGCTGGGTGGCGCGTGAACTGCGCGCGGCGTGGGGCGCGCCGATCGTCCACATGTGCCATACGCTGGGCTTGATGAAAAACCAGGTCGCGGGCAGCCCGTCGGAGCTGGAGACCGGTCGCCGCATCGACGTGGAGACGGACATTGCCGGCTTCGCCGATCGGCTGATTGCCGCGACGCCGGCCGAGCAGGCCCAACTGGAGTGGTTGTACGGCGCAGATCCGGATCGGATCAGCGTAATTCCACCCGGCGTGGACACGCGACACTTTTTTCCAATGCCACGCCCGCCGGCCCGCGATCGCCTCGGCGTGAAGCACGATGACTGGATGATCTTGTTCGTCGGCCGGATCGAACGGTTGAAGGGAATCGACACGCTGATCCGCGCCATCGCGCTGCTGGCGTACGAGTGCCCAACCTGGGTGCAGAAGATGTGCGTGGCGATCATCGGCGGCGATCCGGCGCCGAGCGAGAACGCCGAGATGGAACGTCTGAAGGCCATGTGCGAGGAACTCGGGCTGAACGAGCTGGTTACGTTCCTGGGCGCGCGCGATCAAGATCAGCTCCGATACTACTACAACGCCGCCGATTTCGTGGTGATGCCCTCGCGCTACGAATCGTTCGGGATGGTGGCGCTGGAGGCGATGGCTTGCGGGCGGGCGGTGATCGCCTCGGAAGTGGGCGGCCTGGCGTATGTAGTGCGCGACGGCGAGACCGGTTTCCACGTCCGCGAAGGCGACCCCGTCGAGCTGGCGACGACGATCGCGCGGTTGTTGCAAGACGACGCAACCCGCGAGCGACTTGGGCGGCAGGCCACAGCGTGGGCCCAGAACTTTGCCTGGCCGCTAGTGGCCGATCGGCTGCTCAGCGTGTTTGAGGCAGTGCAGGGGATCGCTCTTCCTGCGCTGGCGCAGGCTGAGTGCTGCGCGTAGCGGCCCGTCGATCTCTGTCCTGGTGATGGCGCACATGTCTGGGCGATAGTTGAACTGTGCGAGTCGAGCCTCCGGCGATCAGGATTCGGCGGAGGCTTTTTGTTGCCACACCTTGATCCGCGTCGGGAGGGAACTCATGGGAACTTGGCTAGTCGGCTGGGGTCTAGGCCTGTCGGTCGCTGCGCCGATTGGGCCAATCAATGTCGCGACGCTTCAGTTAGGGCTGTCGAGCGGATTCGCGCGAGCATTCGCTTTTGGATTGGGCGCGGCGACGATCGACGCGGTGTATTGCCTGGCGGTGTATCTCGGCATCGCGCCGCTGCTGGTCGCTGCGCCGTGGCTGCGCGTGCTGTTATATCTGGCTGGCGCCATCATGATTGGCCGCATGGGTTGGAGCGCGATCCGCCAGCGGATCGATCTCGCCGCAAGCCCGAATCGCGAATCGGGCGGCCCGTGGCGATCGTATGCATCGGGCATCATGCTGACCGCCGTCAATCCGGCCACGATCCTTTCGTGGCTGGTGATCGGCGGCGCGGCGCTCTCGGCTGTTTCGGCCGATGAAGGTTTGATCCTGGTGATCGGCATTTTCGCCGGCAGCGCCAGTTGGTTCACCGCGCTGGCGCTGGGCGCTCGCCTCGGTCGCCGGGTCGCCAACGATCGCGTTCTTAAGGTTGTATCGGTGGTGTGCGGATTGGCGCTGTTCGGATTCGCCGCCGTCTTCGGATCGAATGGCCTGAGTGAAGGACTTGCGCTGATCCGGGGCTGAACATCCTCGTAGTCACGACTTCAGTCGTGTGGCGCGACTCAAGTCGCGACTACGAGAGGCTGGACTCCTTTACGCTGTGTCCTGATCGCGGTAAAATTCGTTGTGCTCGGGGGAAATGTTGACGAGACTTCAGTGGGGAATCGTAATCGTCGTTGTGGCTGTTGTGGGCGGCGGGTGGACCTGGTTGTCGCGCGCGCCCGATGGACTCGACAACGTGGCAAGCCCGGTCGCCGGACGGGCCGCGCCGGACTTCACGCTTCAGTCGGCCGTTGGCCAGAGCATCGCGCTTGCCGATCTGCGCGGGCAGGTGGTGGTCCTCAACTTTTGGGCGACGTGGTGCCCGCCCTGCCGCGCCGAAATGCCTGCACTGCAGGAGGTCTACGACGCACGCCGCGCTGACGGGCTGATGGTGCTGGCGGTGGATCAAAACGAATCGTCAGACCTGGTCAAGCCCTTCCGCGACGAATTCAGTTTGACCTTTCCGCTGCTGCTCGATCCCGGTTACGTCGTCAGCCATGCGTATCGCATCGGCCTGCTGCCTTCGACGTTCTTCATCGATCGCGGCGGCGTGATCCGCGACGTCGTGTTCGGCGGACCGATGAATCGCGCGCTGATCGAGAGCAAGGTCGCGCCGCTTCTGGAGGCGCGCTGATGCTGCCGACACTGACGATCGGACCGTTCACGCTTCCGGTCGCGCCGCTGTTGACGATCGCCAGCTTCTGGATCGGATTGTGGGTTGTCGCCCGCGAAGGCAAACGCTTCGGCTTAAACGAGGACGTGATTTTCAACGCCGGTTTCTACGGCGCAGTCGGCGGGCTGCTCGGTGCGCGGGCCTGGTATGTCGTTCAGTACTGGTCGTATTATCAGGATCGACTCGGCGAAATCTTTTGGCTCAATCTCAACACGCTCGCGCCATTCGAGGGCCTACTGACCGGCCTGTTGATCGTGGTTATCTACTTGCAGCGCAAGCGCGTGCCGGGCGCGGCGCTGCTGGACGCGCTGGCGCCGGGGTTGGCGGCGTTCGCCGCCGGGCTGAGTCTGGCCAACCTGGCCTCCGGTACGGCATTTGGTGAGCCGGCCGATCTGCCC
>JBOGUH010000462.1:0-6174 GCA_050695975.1 Anaerolineae bacterium | reverse complement strand
TGCTTCCCCTGGGGAATTCGCTTGTCGCCAGAGTTGCAAATAAAGCCAGCGGCCATCCGGCGAGATCGCTAAGTCGGCTGACGCGATTCCCGCCGTCGCCAGCCGTTCGCCGGAATGCGGATCAATGACCTGCATCTCCAAAGGAGTTTCAACCACCTGGCCGTCGCCTTGCTTACCCTGCTTGGGCTGCCATTCGCGCTGAACGCCGGTGACGTAGAGGCGTTTACCGTCCGGCGAAAGCACTGCCCATTTTTCTGCGCCGCTCCGCGGGCCTTTAGCATAGGCCGTCCCTGCTGTCAGGGCGATCAGTCGATCGAGCCAGGATTGCGGCTCCGTGATCGCCACCGTTCTCGCTGAACCTACTGCGAGGTCCACGGCAGTCAGTTGATCTTCGTCGGCGTGAACGACGTACAGCCAGCGGCCGTCAGCCGAGAAAGCGACGCCGGGACTGTAATAGTTGATCCGGTCAGGATCGTCGGTCGTCGGCTCGCTGTATCGGCCGTCTTTCACCTCCTCAAGCGTGAGTGACCAACGCCGTGAGCCGACAAGAACATCGAATGCCACGACCTGCGGTGGATTGGCGGCCAGGTGGTGTGGGTCGATTCTCGTAGGTGGGGGTGTCCCGTAGACGGTAAGTTGGCGACCATCTGCGCTGAATTGGATCCGGCCCGGGAAGAAATCCAGGTCTACGGTAAGAACTTCCTCAAGCGCATCGGGGTTGATGATCTTGAGGCCTGCGTCCCATCTGCTCACCCCACTGCTTATGGCCAGGAACGCTTCGGCCACCACCAGCCGCGAACCGTCTGGGCTGAAAGCCATCTGTGGGACCCATTTGCCGAACTTGACCGGCGTAGGCACATCCTCCCAGGTAATGAGATCGATCAAGTGGAGCACGCCGTCATAATCGGCCGATCTGGGCCAGGTAATTGCGGCCCACAGCCGGCCGTTAGGTGAGAGGGCGGCGGTGTAGTGCTGGCCCAGGTTGATCGGAGGGTAGCCGGACCGGTCGGCCAGGGTTTCGGCGTCTACCGGCCAAGCCATCAGGCTTCGCTCATCGGGGGTGAGGCTGACGAGGACAACGCTGGACGATGTGTCAGAGACCGAGGGCCGAGGGAGGGAGGTCGCCGTCGCCGCAGGAATAGGCGAAGCGGACCTCAGCTCCGTCGGGACGAGGGTTGGCGCCGTGGGAGGTGCAGTCGGGGAGGGCAAGGGCGTAGCCGGGGCAGCGCAGGCCGCGATCAGCGCGAGAGCCAGCGAAACCAATCCGTAGCGTTTCACGGCGCACCTCCTTCTTCAACAACTATACACCACATACATTCATTACTCGTACTTCAGCGCCTCCATCGGATTCAATGTCGCCGCGCGCAGCGCCGGGTACAGCCCAGACAAGATTCCGATGATCGACGCAAAGACGATGGCGAATATCGGCAGCCAGGCGGGTGTATACACCGCGATGCTCGGCGGCGGGCCGCCGTTCTGTGCGGCCTGGCCGGCCAGGAACGCTAACGCGACGACGTTGATGATCTGGCCTGCGCCCCAACCCAATGCCACACCGCCGAGCCCACCCACCAGTCCGATGCCGCCCGCTTCGCCGAGAAAGACGGCCAGCACGTCGCGGTTGGTCGCGCCGACCGCCTTCATCAACCCTATCTCGCGCGTGCGTTCCAGGACGGCCATCGCCATGGTGTTGGCGATACCGATCGCTGCGACCAGCAGCGCGATCGCGCCGACGCCGCCGAAGATGACTTGCAGCACCAGGAAGAACCCGTTGATACCCTGGACGAACGATTGCGGGCTGAAGGCCTCGAAGCCGAGCGCCTTGATCGCATCGGCGATGTCGAGCACCTTGTCCACGCCGCTGGCTTTGACTGCCAGTTGCTGGTAGCCATCCCTGTTGCGGTTGATCTTCTTGCCCAGCGCCCACTCGTTGAAGGAGGTCACTTGATCGAGCGGCATGTAGATCGAGTAGTCCGGTTCGCCGCCCGTCTGCTGCAGCACGGCGACGACACGCACCTGCAGCGTCTTGCGCACTTCGACGCCGTCCTGCGAGAACTTCGTCAGGATTAGCTTGAGCGTCTTGTCGAACAGATCGGGCAGGGGTGGCGCCTGCGCGCCCGGCCGGAAGCGCTTGGGGAAAAAGGCGGTCGCGATTTGCGATCCGGCGATGATCGTATTGCGCGCCAGCGCTACTTCGCCTTGCGCCGCTTTCAGCCCCAGCACGTCGACGCCCTCTGGCGGAATGCCCAGTATGCCGCCGCCGCCTTGCAGTTGACCGACTTCGAGCCACGCGCCCGCTTGCAGGTAGTCACGCGGGATAACCGCCGTCACGCCCGGCAGCGCCTGGATTGATTCGATCGCCTCGTCGTTTATAATCGCCTGCGGCTTGGGCCCTCCGCCCGGACCGCCTGGTTCGCTAATCACGATAGGCCCGGGCCCGCCGCCGAAGCTGGGAAAGACGTTGATCAGCGTCAGGTCGCCGATGCCGGCCAGCTGCTCCGTCGCGTTGCGCTGCAAGCCGGTCGCCAGCGACACGAGCACGACCACCGCCGCCGTGCCGATGATCACGCCGACGGCCGTTAGCGCGACACGCGCTTTGCGGCGAGCGAGGTTATCCAGGACGAGTGAGAGCAGGTCAAACAGCTTCATGTCCCTCTGTCGTTAGCCTTCCCGGCTCACGCCGAGTCCGTCCCACAGGGAGGCTTCGCACTGACTCGGCGACTTAGCGGCGGGTTACCCCGGCCCGCTGGCGCAAGCCAGGGCGGGCGAACCCACCGCAAGCAACTATGTCCCCGTTCCCTTAGCCTTCGGGCTTGGCCGGCGGCGCGGCGGTCGGAATGGGCACAGGAACACCGGGCTCAACCGGCCCACCAGGCCCGCCCGGGCCGATCGGGCCGCCGGGGCCGATGGGGCCAGGGCCGAGATCGGGCGTCGGGCGCGCGCTGTCGAGCCCGATCAGTCCGAGGATCGCGCGCCAGACTGTTTCCAAAAACGACTCCTCAGTCTGAGGCGGCGGAACGCCGGGGCTGCCGGGTTCGATCGGCGGCGGTTCGAACGGCGGCATCACTTCGACGTCGAGCGTTGCGCTAACCACCTTCGGCACGTTGAAATCGTCGACGTAGTGCACATTGACCGTCAGCGTCAGCGGGCCGGGTTCGAGCGGTGTGACGAGCGCGTCGATCGGAAACTGTCCGCCGGGTTCGAGCGGACCGACGAAGACGCTGCCGTTCTGGACGTCGACTCCGGGCGGCGCGAGGACCTCCATCTTGCCGAGCTGCGTCGTGGCGCGGCCGATGTTGGCGACCTGCACCGGCATGGGCCAGGGCTGGCCGGCAAAGGCCGGTTCGATCGGGCGGTAGTAACCGATCTCCAGCGCCGGCGGCTGGATAACCAGCAGCGTGATGACTTGATCGTCGGTGCGCCGCTGGCCTTTGGGATCGTCGTAGACCAGCGACACTTTCACGGTATACGCCCCGGACTTGGCGGTGCTGTTGACAATCAAACGCTGCTCGATCGCCACTGTTTCAGTCGTCGTCGCGCTCGGGATAAACTTGACGTTGCTCGAGCCGATCGGGCCGAAGGTGGCGAAATCGCCTCCGCTGCCTGACACGCCGCCGGTCGTTCCCGTCCCATCGCCGGTTCCCGTCGACGAGGTGGCGGCTCCGCCCAATACCGCCGTCAGTCGCGCCGCGTCGGCGCTGCCCACGTTGTTGATGTCGAGGAACAGGGTGAACACGGCGCCGGGCGACAGGATCGGCGGATCAGTCTGGTAGCTTGAGACGACCAGCTGCGGCGTTTTAGGCGCCGAGGTGGCAGCCGCACCGCCACCGCCGGCCACGCTGACACCGATCGGCGCGGCTTCGGTGTAATTGCCGCCGTTGCGATCGTTGTAGGCAAGCTTGAGTTCAAGCGATTTGAGGCCGCCGCCGATCCCGGTCTTGACGATCAGGGCCTGATCAAATTGGGCGCTTTCGCCCGGCTTCAGCTTTGGAAAGATCAGCGTGCCTGCGTTGCCGCTGGGAACGAAGTCGCCGGAGGGAACGGTCATCGCGATGTTGAACGCGGTGTCGTCGCCCACATTCTTCACGATCACAGTTAGCGTAAAGACTTTGCCCTGACCGACGCTGCCAGGCGTCGTGGAATACCTGGCGACCGTCATCAGTGGTCGGACGTACTGCGCAGGCGGCGGCGCATCGGTGGGCGCCGGTTCTGGGATAGGCGTCGGCGCCGGGGTGATGCTGAGCGGTGTAGTGGCCGTCACACATCCACCTGGGCACGGGCCGTTGATCACTTCGACGCTGTAAGTTGTTGGGGCCAGCCCGCGCGGCACGAGCGCCGTGAGTGTGGCGGTGTTGACGAACGTCGTCGCTAGCACGCCTACGCCTTGCAGCCGCACGACTGAGGACGACTGGAAGCCATCGCCCAGCACGGTGAGCGTGCCGCCTTCGTCCGATCGCATCGAGGTCGGTTCGATGCTGATGATCCTCGGCGCAGCGGGAGTCGCCGGCGCAACCGTCGCGCTCGGCGTGGCCGTTGGAGTGGGTGTCGCGGTGTTTTGAGCCAGGCGCGACGCAGCCGAGGCGGCGCCGGACAGCGTGACTGCCGGCATCGAGACGCACAGCAAGCCGATCAGGATAGCTTTAAGAAAAGTTCGTTTCATGATTCCTCGGTCTACAGTCGTCATTCATCATTTTCAACACGTCCATCCAACAGGCGCACCGTGTGCGTGGCATACTGCGCTCCGCGCGGATCGTGCGTGACGATCAACACCGTGCGGCCCTGTCGATTGAGCTGCGACAGCAAGCTCATGATCTCGCTGCCGCTGGCCGTGTCGAGATTGCCGGTCGGCTCGTCGGCCAGGATGATGTGTGGATCGTTGACCAGGGCGCGGGCGACGGCCACACGCTGCTGCTGGCCGCCCGACAATTCGGTCGGCCGGTGATGGAAGCGATTGCCTAACCCGACCTGTTCCAACAGCTGGCGGGCGCGGGCGTTGCGCGCCTTGCGTGAAATGCCGACGAAGCGCATCGGGTACGCCACGTTCTGTTCGGCGGTCATCGTCGGGATCAAGTTAAATGTCTGAAAGACGAAGCCGATTTGCCTGCGCCGGTAATCGGCCAGCGCGTTCTCATCCAGGTGCTCGATCGACACTCCGGCCACGTCGACGCTGCCGGCGGTGGCGCGATCGAGCCCGCCCACCAGATAGAGCAGCGTGCTCTTGCCCGATCCCGACGGGCCCATCACCACCATGAACTCGCCTTCCTCGACGCTCAGGTCGACGCCGTTCAGCGCATGCACCAATTGCTGGCCCAGCTTATACGTTTTCCGCAGGCCCGACACGCGGATGAGCGGGGTATGGCCGTTGCCGATAGGTGTCGTACTCATCAGAAGAGAAACGGCTGCACGACCGTCAGCCCGCTGAGTTGCGCCGCGAGCAGATCCGGCACGATGCGCAGCAGCATCACGATGGCGATCGTCGCCAGAACAGTGACCCAGGTTTTGCGCGCGCTCAACCCGGTGAATAACTTCAGGCCGATCACCAGCAGCGCGATGTGCCACAGCCAATAGATGTCGATCCGGCTGAGCAAGGCGCGCGCCAGAATCGACCCCTCGGGCGGTGGCGGTGTGAAGCCGGACAACCCTGGGCTGGCGATCAGCTTGCCGGAAGTCTGAACGCCGATCACCTGCACGGCGAGATGGATGAGAGTCGGCACGCTGGCCCACGCCACGAGGTTGAGCGCGCGCGTCATGCTGCCGCGTCCACCCCGCAAAGTTGAAATCAGATAGAGCAGTCCGGCGGTGATGCTCCATAACAGCAGCGCGCTGATCAGCGCCCAGGCGATCGGGAAGATGTATTGAAAGACCGGCCCCTGAGTCGCCTGCAGCGCCTGCTGGAGTTGGGCCTGTTGCTCCGGCGTGTAGTATTCGAAGCCCGGCCCGGTGATCTCGCCGCTCTGGGCTTGCGCGGCCTTGAGCGGAGCGGTCACCAACACGCGCACGATCAGCAGCGCGATGATCAGCAGCAGCGGTGTGAGCCAGACGGGTTGATCGATCGTGCGCAGCTCCGACAACGTTGCGCGCGGGCGCAGGATCATGTCGATCACGCGTCGAAACTGCAAGCGGCGCGGCGGTTCGTCGGCTAGCGGAGCCGGATTCAGCGCGGTTTCAGCCATAAGC
>JBOGUH010000461.1:0-4847 GCA_050695975.1 Anaerolineae bacterium | reverse complement strand
TTGATACACCTGCTTTGTACTGGCCAGACTAACCCAAAGATAGCCGGCGCCCAACGATCGAACTGCCGCCCCACCCGCCGCGGCCTGCGAAGGATGCGCGTACACGGGCACATTATGGGTGACTACGAAGGCATACGTCAGTGGCAAGATCGGCTGATTGCCCGCCTCAGCCAGGAGCAGTCCATCCCTCGATGGCTGCAACTCGACACCCGAGCGGGCCGATGCAATCCGAGAGGCGAAGAGCAGCGCAAACCCGATTCCAAAAAATAACGGAAGCAAGACGTTTGAACGTGCTTTGAAACTCGACTGCCTCATGGTTACCCTCTTTCATCCCCTAACCAGATTTTATACCAATCTTGTGACGTCAGGGATCGTGTAAAGGATTCATTTTTTACCGATAGAAAGTGGCAGCGTCAGCCAAGCGTTGACATCGCGTCGCATAGACGTGCGGTGCACCCATCGGATCCTACCATCCACTCGCTGCGAACAGTGCCGATAGGAGGTTAGCGCGTTCGGCCGGCGTAAGCGGGCGCGGCTGGGCGTAGTGTTCGCGGATAAAAGTCAACACTTCCAGGCTGAGCACGCGATTGTTGTAGATCACGTACCGATCGATCATGCCCTGGCGCTGTCCGGTCGTCGCCGACTGGTCAAAGAACAAGTTGCCCAGGCCATGCTGGATCACCGCGCCGGCGTGAAAGTCGAAACCCTGCGGATGGTGCGCCTGGCTGCCGCTGACGATCGCCGCGCCGAGTTCAGCCGCCTCGCGAAATTCGGCCACCTGCTGGAGCGTTGGTCCGTAAGTGTAGAACTCCCAATACTGGATCGTGAGGACCGGCAGCGCGCCCTGCGCCCGCAGTCCGTCGATCTGCGGCTTGACTTGAGTGAAGTCCACACCACCGCCCTCGCGGCAGGGGTACGAGCCGGGCGACGAGTCGGTGGCCCAGGCCGCGTCAGGGCCGTTCGGGTTGCAGCCGACGAAGCCGATCAGGTTGCCGTGATCTTCGAGGGTGATAGGGCGCGCCGCGTCGATCAGGTTGTAGCCGCCACCATAGTAAGGAATGCCGGCCTGCCGGAACATATCCAGCGTATAACTGAACGGCGTGGTGCCCCAGTCGTTCAGGTGGTTGCCGGTGTTCTCGATCACATCGACGCCTACACCAGTGAGCAGGTCAAAGTACTTCGGGTCGGAGCAAAACACGACCGAGCTTGTGCCAAGAATAGGCGCCGGACAATTTGGCGTGAACGAAACCTCGTTGCTGATGTGCAGGATGTCGACTTCTTCCAGCCACGGCCCGATCTGCTCGGCCGGGAACAGCACGCCGTTCTGCTCCATCTGCCAGGCCAGGTCGCGGGTCAGGGCGGTGACGCCGGTCAGGCCGAGGATCGTCATGCGCGACTCGTCGCGATTGGTGTATGCCACTCCGAACGCGGATTGAAACTTCGCGGCAGCATCCAGATCGCCGCTCAACACCACATCGGCGACGAGCGGGTAGACGCTCAGATCGAGTTCCCGCCGCAGGGGCGATCGACCGTCGATGGTCAACACCTTGAGGCGCGGATCGAGCTCGTCGAAAGGGACGATCCCCCACGCGGCGCGCCGCGGAGCGGCCCATAACACATCGACGATCTGATCCGACCCGACCACTTCAACCGCGCCTGGCGCCGCCTCGCTCCAGCGCGCGCTCAACGCGGCGTAGGTCGCTTGCGTCAGGCGAAGGGGGCCATGCTCTGGCGCGCCGCGCCAGGCGGCATCCACCTCGGCCCACGCCACGTCGTCCGCGATCGTCGGGAAGGCCGCGACGAGCGCGAACACGCGCTGGCCGATCGACGGCAGATCGATCGGCGCGCTGTAGCCGATGCGCACGCTCGCGCTGGACGCGTCGGCCGCGATGGCGAGATCGAGTGGGTTGGCGGCGATCACCCCGTTCACGCGGGCGACCAGGTCGGCAGGCATACCTGGATCGATGTACACGCCGCGCGGCGCCAGCGTGGGTGTGGGAGTAGGTTCGAGCGTCGGCGATGGCGTAGCGGTTGGAATACGTGTCGGCTCGGGTCTGGGCGGCGGGGCGGCGGACGCGCATGCGCCGATCAAAGCGGCGAGCGCAAAGAGGAGGATGAACTTCCGGATGGGCATGAGCATCCTCAGTTAGAGGTTGGAGATGGGAGGCTGCTTGCGCCCCGCTTTGCGGGGTTAGAGGTTGATAGCTAAACAGCACGGATGCGATCGACGATATAGGTGATCGCCTCGTTGACGGTGGGGACGATGGCCTCGCACAGCCCGGCCAGCGCATCAGCTTTTGGACCGCCGGCCGATACGCCCAGCGCGTGCAAGCGACCATCGACGTCGTGCTTGCGAAGCAGATCGATCGCGCCGGCGGCAGCACTCACGCCGAGCCGGGCGTCTTCCACCACCCACACGTCGATCGACTGATCCTCCAGCCCAGCCAGCGTGCCGATCGCTTCACCTTCCGACACCATCCGATATGCCGACTGGAGCGCTTCGGATTCACGGCGCGAGACAGCCGCGATGATGGCTGCGAGCGCCTGCACCGGGGCAGGCTTCGTGAGGTATTCAACCCGGCTGCCGACCCGGTCAGCCAGCCACTGCATGCGACCCATGGCGATGAGCGGAAAGTCGCCCAAGTCGACCATCTGCATGGCCAGTTCGGCTTCGGGCGAAAAGCCAGGCGGTAGGTGGAGCGTATCCGGTAGCCAGCTGACGACATCGGCGGGCGGCAGGCTGGGCCGGGCGGTGTACACGCAAAGGCGCGCTCCCGTGTCAGCGACCAGGTTCAGCAGCGCCGATCGCGCGGCGGGATCAAGCACGGATCGATCCTCATTATACAGCAGCGACGGCACGTCGAAGCGCGACCGCATGCGGTACACTTCTTCAAACAGCGACGAGCCGAGCGCGTGTTCCTGGAACACCTGCGTGAGAACCGCGTTGGCAAAGTCGTACGGATCCGAGAGCAGCTCGTCGAGCGTCGACGCCGCGGCGGCACGAATCGAGTCGGGTACGGGTAAGCCGGCCAACGCTTCCTTCAGCGCGCCCAACGCGCGTTCGGACGGCCGGCCCGGTCGATCGGCTGTGCCAGCGATCCATGCGCGATAGTCGATCGGGCCGGCACGGACGGATCGGAACTGGGCCAGAAAGTCGTCGAGCGGAGCAGGCGTGAGCGGGAGATCGGGCCGGGCGCGCAGCCGTGAGACAATCAACGCACCGATCGCCAGTGGGCAGATGTCCCACTCGTTCGTGTAGCCGTGGGCGTGGAAGACCTCGATCGCGGCCTCGTCAGGCGCGCTAGCGCCCTGCCCCATCATCCGGCTGTAATGGTTGATGGTTGCGATGAGGCTGGCGCGGTAACCCCGATCCTCGACCAGCACACCGTCGACATCAAAAAGAAGGATGTTCAATTCTACCTCGTTTGGGGGCGTGCGGCGATGGCATCGATTTTAGCACACATTCTATCGCTTACGTTCCAGTCGTTCCATTCGATGCGTTAGCTCGGCGGCGAGCCGATCGCGAGCATAGCTGTCGGGCAGCATCTGGGCGATGGCGATCGCTTCACGCGTCCAGGCTGAGGCGCGGCCCGGGTTCACCTCGCGCCACTCGTAGTGCTTGGCTAACTCGATGCACGCCTCGACACCCTCCCACGTCTCCGATTCACTCAACGCCTCCCACACGCGCGCGGCCTCCTCGCGCCGATCTAGACGCTTGAGCAGATAGCCAAGCCGATGCAGCGCGGATGTCCAGGTGACCCGGTCGGGCTGCGCGACGAGGCAGGCCCGCAGCGCCGATTCGGCATCGGTGGCCCGGCCGAGATCGTCGTACCATTTGCCCAACGCCAGCCAGTCGCCGGCATCAGGCTCCGGCCTCCCCGCAAGCGGGGGGGACTGAAGGGGGGCGAACAATGTGATTAATCGGGTGGACAGCGACACCATCGATAGGATGTCGATCGCGTTGTGATACATCACGCGCGGCATCTCACTCGCGTCGCCCGATCGCACATAGTGCAAGTACATTTCGGGAATCAGGAAGCCGGGCACATCGGCCTGATCGCGCTGCACGCTGAGAACATGCCGCTCCAGCGACGACAGCGCGCACGACGGCAATCGGCCGCGCCACACCCGCCGGGCCGGCATCAATAGGTCGAGGTGCGGGGCGCGCAGGATGCGCGGTCGCATGCGGGCGAGCGTGAAGCGCGATTGGAGCAGCGGCATATCGAAGCCGCGCCCGTTGAATGAGATGACGGCATCGAATGAATCGAGCAGATCGGCCAGCGCGTGCAGCATGGCCGGTTCTTCACCCGGGCTGCGGAGGAAGAATTGATGCAGGTGGAAGTTAGAGTTGGAGTTGGAGTTGGAAGTTGGAAGTTGGAGATTGGAGGTTGGAGGTTGGAATGTGCCGATGCCGACCAGGAAGGCCAGGGTGCCTGCCCCGCCGGCCAGGCCGGTCGTTTCGGTGTCGAGGAAGACCACACGGCTGAGGTCGATTTTTTCCAGCGCGGGATCGTTTCCGATCTGCGCGGCGATCGCCGGCGAGAGACTGAGCACATCGCCCAGCGCGTGCCCGCCGTGCGGGTGGTCGGCGGCGTAAGTCTCCTCGTGGAGGAAGGTTGGGCCATGAGGCGTGTCGATCAGGCGGCCATCGATCAAGGATTCGAGCGCGGACGCGCGCGATCGGCGCCTGGGCTGCGGCTGGATTTTCGCCGCGCCTTTATGCACGCCTAAGCGTCGGAGTTTGTCGCGCAGATCGGTGGACATAGGCAACGGATTATGAACGGATAAACGGATGGTAACGCGGCTGATTATATCCTCAGTATGAAGAAGTCACAATCCTTTGCGGT
>JBOGUH010000460.1:0-4835 GCA_050695975.1 Anaerolineae bacterium | reverse complement strand
CCTTCGGCCGTAAGACCGGCGCGCAGGCAACCATCGTCGCGATCAACCGCAGTAATCAGACGTACACAATGTACATCCCTGTCGGCGGCTACCTACCCGATGGCACGACGCTGACGGTGATCTACGGCGTGGGCAATAACGCAGGCGGAAACATCGTCGTCGCCGGCGGCATCGTGCAGCTGACGCTCAACCCGATGAGTGGCCTCCTGCTCGCGACCGGCAACATCGACCTCACGCCGCCTGCCGCCCCGATCGGCCTGCACGTGACGAACGAAGGCAACGCGCAGGTTAGCCTGGCTTGGAACAGCGCCGACGGCGCGGCGGGCTACAACATCTACCGCAGCCCATTGAGTGGCGGCGGCTGGGTCAAGGCCAACGCGACGCCGGTGAATGGCACCAGCTTCACGGACACCGGTCTACGCAACGCCCGCAAGTATTACTATGTCGTTCGCGCGCTCGACGGCGCCGGCAACGAGAGTGCTGCCTCGAATGAAGTCAGCGCGCTGCCGCACTACACCATCGGATGGGCCAATCTGCAGTGGCCGCCTACGATGGCGCATACGATCAGCACAACCGACCGCACCGACAACGTCTACGGCCAGGTCTGGATCGACGGCGTGACCAGCCAGCCCGGTCGAACAGATAGCCTGCGCGCGCAGCTGGGCTTCGGCCCCGACGGCAGCAACCCGGCCGGCAATCCCGATTGGGTTTGGGTACATGCCAGCTTCAACGTCGATGCCGGCAATAACGATGAGTTCGTCGCGAGCCTGCTGCCCGAAGTGGTCGGCGCTTTCGACTACGCTTATCGCTACAGCACGACGAATGGCCGCGACTGGATCTACGCCGACCTCGACGGCATCCCCAATGGCTACAGCCCGGCGCAGGCTGGCAGCCTGACGGTGAATTCGAGCGGCGACACGACCGCGCCGGACGTACCCACCGGCCTGAACGTCGTCTCGGCATCGCCTGCCGGCATCAGCCTGGCGTGGAACGCAGTGGTGGGCGATCCTTCGCTCTACGGCTACGAGGTGCGCCGCAGTGATACGCCCGGCGGCCCGTACACGACCCTCGCGCTGGTCACAGGCGTGACCAGCTATAGCGACACGGCCGTCGTGGAGGGTGCGACCTATTCTTACGTGGTGCGCGCCCTCGATACCTCGTTCAATCGCTCGGCCCACTCGGCCGAAGTGCAGGCGACCGCCGCGCTGCGCACGGTGACGGTCATCTTCAACGTCACCGTCCCCGCCAGCACCGACGGCACAGGCAGGTCGGTCTACATCGCCGGCGCCCTCGACCGGCTCGACGGCGGCCTGCCGCAGTGGGATCCCGGCGGCGTCGTGATGACGCGCGTGAACAGCACGCTCTGGACGATCACGCTGACCGGCAAGGAGACGACGCAGATCGAGTACAAGTACACACTTGGCGCGTGGGATTTCGTCGAGAAAGACGGGACCTGCGGCGAAATCGCCAATCGCCAGCTCACGCTGAGCTACGGCGGCGCGGGAACCCAGACGGTCAACGACAGCGCGCCCAACTGGCGCAACGTGCCACCCTGCGGCAACTGAGGCCGAGACAGCATGACACACGACGCGGGAGCAGTCTCTGCTCCCGCGTTTGCTTGTATACGCGCGCCAGGCAGTCAACTGAGCCGGCGGCGAGGGAAATCGCGCGCCGGCTTTCGTTATGGCGAATTGGATTTGAGTTTATAGATTCTCCGAATTTCTAACCTTTCTCTATCCAGTTTGTCGTATCTTCAGTCTGGCTTTCTCGGTCTACTACTATAACCCAAGTTGCTGCCTAAACGCATGGCTGAACCTCCTTTGTCGTTTGGGGGCTCACCTGCCAACCCGCGGAGCCAGCCACGCAAGAACAGATTATCACAGTTTATTGCCTCTGCGACGACTTTCTGAAAGCTACCTGTGTCAGCACACGCGCAAGCGCATCGAAACCGCTTTTAGACAAATCGCGGCACTGTTCGCGCGAAGCACTCTCGCCGCCCTGCGTCCTCAATCTGTGGCTAGGTAGCAACTTGGGTAACTATGAGATCAGTGGCATTAGAATCCCACCTAATTTCTCACCGTTATTTAACGAAATTCATTCCAATTGCTGATAAACTGGCGTTTAGATTAGAAGCAGCAGCAGTGTGTGTCGGTAATCAGCGGCACGAACGTGCTGGTGACGATCCCGGTCAGCCGCGGGCCGGAAGGGTTGTCCGCCGAAAACGTGCACGGGCAGGTGTTCGTCGTCAACTCGCTGAGCAACACCCTGAGCGGGATCAGCGGCACGCAAGTGGTCGCCACCTACCCGGTCGGCTTGAACCCGTCTTCGTCTCGGATTACGACGTGCATCTGGCTCGGCCCTGGTTGCGTATGGCACACTGAAACAGGTTTTCCTGCTGGTCACGCTGAAGTAGAGCGTTTCATCGAATGGAGGCAGCAGCTGGTCAACATGGGACTGTTCAATCTTGCCGAGCCCTTCCAGATCATCGCCTGTCATGCCCCGATCGTCGTCGGCGCACCACACCACGGCATCCGGCCCAATGTCGCCGCCGATCGAGGCACTGGCCCGATCGCGATGGCGCTGGCCGCCCGGCTCGATGCGAGTGCAGTCGTCGTCAGTGACCTGCGCCGGACGGTCGACGTCAACAAGAACCCGCTGCGCCTGAGCAGGGCCGTCCGGCATCACGCGCTGCGCTACCAGAATGAACTGTTCAAAGCCGGGCCGCCACTGGTGATCGAAATCCACGGTCACACCAGCGGGCAATATGCCGTCGAAGTATCCACCGGCTTCGATCTCGATCCGGCCGCGCCCGGCGATGCACGTTTCCTGGAAAAACTCGCCGCGCTGAAGCAGGCTTTGCCCGGCGCGCTGGCTGGCAGGATTGGGCTTAGGCCGACGGTGGGCGTCTACCCGCTCGACCGCGATGTGAAGAAGACCGCCACCGACACGTTCACTTTCCAGAAGATTCGCCGCGCCCGCAACCTGGCCGGGATCGAATGCTATGGGCTGCACGTCGAACTCAGCGCCGAACTGCGGACGAGCCGGCAGGCCCAATCGGCCGCGTTTATCGACGCACTGGCCGACGCGCTGGCCGCGTCCATTCGCGCGGCGTTTGATCCGTTGCCGCCTTCCGATGCGATCATTCCGACCCACACCGATCGGTCGAACGGTGCAACGGAGTTGCTTGCGCCGCGCACGCTGTCGGTAACGCCTGCTCCGGAACGCTTCGCGCATGCGAATGTCATCGTCGTTCATCCGGCCGAACTCGAAGCCCTTGGCGCGCTCGAGGGTGATGTCGTCATCATCCGCAACAGCAGCGAAGAGATGCGCAGCACGATCGCCTCATCGCTAACCGTGCGGCCCGGCCATGCGGCGTTGCCCGTTCGCGTCCGCCGCCAGATCAGCCTGGGCGAGCGAGGCCGCCTGATAGTCGGCAGACCGGCGCCGATCAGGCGCCGGCCCCCATCCGCGCCAGGCAACGGCGTGGTTGTTGTCCGCGAATCGCGCCAGAGCCGCGACCGGCTGGTCTGGCTTCCGCCGGCCGAGATCAGCCGATTCGGTTTGCAGCCGAACCTTCAGATCCGCGTGCAAGGCCAGCCGGATTCGCCGGCCATGAATTCCACCACCCTGCAGGCCGACCCGGGGCTGCCACCTCGCGCGGCCGCTCTCAGCCGGGCATTGATGGATCATATGCGGTTGACTTTGGGCGAAGTGATAGCGCTGGAAGCAAGTGATTGAGGGCTCGATGAGAAGTCGGTTCTTGATTGGCCTGATTGCGTTTCTGTTCGCTGCGTGCACGACGGCGCTGGATATGCCCGGCGCGCTGGCCAGTCGCGGCTGGGACGCGTTGGATCTGCATCAGTTCGAGGCGGCCATCGCCGATTTCAGCGCGGCTGTGGCAGTCGATCCCGAGGACGCCTCGGCCTGGGCCGGGCGCGGCCGGGCGCATCTCAAAATGGATAACAATGTCGCCGCGATTGAGGATCTCACTCGCGCCCTCGCTCTCTCGCCGCTACGCTCCGGCGCATACCTGGATCGCGGTGTGGCTTACTATCGCCTGGAGCAGTACGACCTCGCCCTGGCCGATCTGATGCGTGGTCTTCGCGGCGATGCCCGTTCGGTGCGCGGCCACTTCGATCGGGGCTTAGTCTATCTCAAGACCAGGCAATACGATCTGGCCATCGCCGATTTCAACCGGGCACTCGCACTCGACCCATCGTACAGCTCGGCGCTCGTGCAGCGCGCCGCTGTCTACGCAGCGCAGGGCCGCGACACGCTGGCGCTGGCCGATCTCGATCAGGCGCTGACCATCGCTCCAAGTGATCCGGATGTCTATGCGGCGCGCGCAAAGACGCTGTATCGCCTTCAGCGATACGCTGAAGCATTGAGCGATTTTAACCAAGCGATCGCCTTGCAGGCCGGCGATGCCGGCGCGCACTACGGCCGCGCGTTGACGCACATCCGCCTGTCCGATCCCGATCGGGCGCTGCCGGACCTCGACGAGGCGATCCGCCTCGACCCGGCGCTGGCGCCGGCCTGGCGTGCGCGGGGCCACATCTACTACGCGCGGGCCGACTTCGCTCGCGCGCTGGCCGATTTCGATCGGGCGCTCGAAATCAACAGCAGGGACCAAAACGCTCGCTATTGGTTCGGGCTGGCAGGCTATCACCTGGGCCAATATGCGGCGGCTGCGGCCGATCTGAAACTGGTGGCCGATAGCTCGTCGGCCCATGCGCGTTCGGCGCGCTATTATCTCGGCCTGGCCGAGTATCACCTCCAGGACTACGAACAGGCCGCGGCTGACATCGCTTCCGCGCTGCAAAGCGTCACGCCGA
>JBOGUH010000459.1:0-6919 GCA_050695975.1 Anaerolineae bacterium | reverse complement strand
GGCTGATCCGGCTGCCGTCGGTCTCAAACACCGGCTGGGTCAGCACCAACGCGGCATCCAGGACGCTTTGCAACTCGAACGACTGGCTCAGCGCAGCGGAGATGGCGTGCATCGCGGTGAGTTCGCGATTGCGGCGGCGCACCTGCTCGAACAACCGCGCGTTAGCGATGGCCGTGGCGACCTGGCTGGTTACTGCCTCCAGCGTCGTCGTGTCGATCGTGCTAAAGGCGTAGCGCTGCGGCGACTCGACCAGGACCATGCCGATGACGATCCCTTCCAAAACGATCGGCACGGCCAGGCGGCTGCCCGGGCCGCTCGTGGCGTCCTCACTCGATTCGGTCTCGTCGATATCCATGATCCCGCCGCGGCCTTCGCGCACCGCGCGACCGATCAATCCGGCATGCAGCGGCAGCCGGGATCCGAGCGCGATGTCGCCGCGAGCCGCGCCGGACAGGCCGTGAATCACCAAGTCGACGCCGTTCGGATCGACCAGCCCGACGGCGACGCTAGGATAGCCCAACTGCTCGCCGATCAAGCGTGCGACTTCCGGCAGCAGCGCCTCGGCGTTCAGCGTGGAGGCGATGTGCTGGCTGATTTCGTTCAGCGCGGCCAACTGCTGCACGCGGCGGCTTTCGCGCGTGAACAACTGCGCGTTGTCGATCGCCGTCGCGGCGGTCTGCGCCAACGAGTCGAGCAGCCGCAGGTCGTTGAGCGAGAACAAACCGCCCCGCTTGTTGAGCACTTCCATCACGCCGATCATGCGCCCCCGCGCGCGCAGCGGCGCAGCCACGAGCGTGTGTGTGATCATACCGGTTATCGCATCGATCCGATTGTAGAAGCGCGGGTCGGCCTGCGCATCGGCGATCAGCAGCGGATACCCGTCGTTCAACGCCTGGCCGGCGATGCCGGCTCCGCGCGACAGGCGCACCCCGGGCAAGCGATCGGCCGCCGGGCCGACCGACGCGGCAAACACGAGCTCGCCGCGCGCCTCGTCGAGCAGCAGCACCGATCCGGCTTCGCCTTGCAGAACGCTGACCGCCTCTTCCATGATCACGCTCAAGACTTCGTCGAGGTTGAGCGTGGAGGTCAGGGCGCGACCGACCTCGTTCAACAACGCCAGTTCGTCCACGCGCTGGCGTGTCTCTTCGTATAGCCGCGCGTTGGTGACGGCTACGCCGACCTGGTCGGCGACGGTCCGGATCAAGATCACTTCGTTCTCGCCAAAACGATGCGGGGCGCGGCTGGCCAGCACGATCGCGCCGTGCAGAACGTCGCGCTCGTGCAGCGGCGCAACCAACCAGGAGGGCGCGCGGAGCGACTCGGCGATGTCGTTAAAAGGCGAGAGGGAGTCGTCGAGCCGACCGTGATGCACGCTGAGGCGGCTCAACCACGGCACATCGGGCAGCGACAGCGCCTTGACGCGTTCAAGCGTGTCTTTGCCCAAACCGCGCCAGGCGCGCGCAATCGCGCGATCGCCTTCGACGACGTAGATCATCCCGTACTCGATGCTGAGCACCTCCATCAACGCATCGAGCGCATCGGACAGGGTGGTGTTGAGATTGAGCGACTGGTTGACGCGCGCGGCGATCAAGTTGAGCGCGGCGAGTTCCTGCGATCGCTGGTAGATGGCGGCCTCGGAGCGCTTGCGCGGCGTGATATCGCGGGCGATGGCCTGCACGCCGATCTGCCGGTCGGACATATCGCGGATGGCCGCCCACGACAGCGACATCCAGCGTTCCTCGCCGTCATAGCGAATGAGTCGAAACTGCGCGTCATCACTGGAGACACCCTGCATAGCCAGCGCCAGCATCTCCTCGACGCGCGACCGATCGTCGGCGTGGACGTGGTCGAGCAGGTTGATCTGGCGGTCCAGGAACCGGTCGGGGGCGTAACCGGTCACGACGAGCGCAGACGGGCTGACATAAGTAAATTGGCCTGTCATGTCCAGCGCGAAGACGAAATCGCGCGCAGTCTCGACGAGCAGGCGATAGCGCTCTTCGGCTTCACGCAGCGCGCGCTGGCCGTGGCCGATGCGCAGCGCAGCGCTGATCCGCGCCAGCAGCTCGCGCGGCGCGAACGGCTTGGCGATGTAATCGTCCGCGCCGGCGTCCAGCCCGGCGACGAGCTGCTCGGACGAACCGAGCGCGGTGACGATGAGGACCGGGATCGGGCGCAGCGTCGGATCGGCGCGTATGTGCTGCAGCACGTCCCGCCCGCCCATGACCGGCATGAGCAGGTCGAGCAGAACGATGTCGATCGACGGGTCGGAGTGGAGCGCACGCAGCGCGTCGTGGCCGTCGAACGCGCGCAGCATGCGGTAGCCGTTCTGCACGAAAATGTGCTCGAGCATATCGAGGACATCGACGTCGTCGTCGACGGCCAGGATCGTGGCGCTGGGAGAGGTGGAATCGCTCATGGCTCGTCCGCTTCGCAGCGGATTATAGCATCGTCGGGAAGAGGGGCGCAACCGGGGATTAGAGATTGGAGGTTGGAGGTTGGAGGTTGGAAGTTGGAGGTTGGAGGCTTGCCCTGAGCAGAGCCTGCCCTGAGCGCAGCCGAAGGGTCGAAAGGTTGGAGGGTGAAAAGTTGAGGCGCAACTGGCGCAGCGCGGTGCAGAATGGCAGCTGAGCTCCCATTCAAATAAGAGCAACTACACGCTCAACCGCCCCACGCTGGCGATGGCCTGCGCCGTCATGACGACACCGGTGACGATGACGAGGAACGCGCCGGCGAGCGGCAGCAGGCGCAGCATCCGGTTCTCGGCCGGAATCCGATCGAACAGGCGCCGACCCTGCACGAACAACAAGCCGATCGCCATCAGCACGGCGGCCAGCCCGGCGCTGAAGGCGACGATTAACATCAACCCGAAACCGACGCGCCCTAAGGCGATGGCGCTCAGCAGCACGACCAGCGCGGTCGGGCACGGGATCAGTCCGCCGGAGATGCCCAACGCCAGCAGGCTGCGCAGGGTGATGCGGCCGTTTGCGTCGTAAGGGTCGTGCGTGTGGCCGTGATCGTGCGCGTGATCCGCAGGGTGATGGTCGTGTACGTGATCGCCATGCTGGTGATCGTGCGCGTGGTCATGATCGTGGTGATGGTCGTGGACATGATCGTCGTGCTGCTGATCGTGCACATGGCCCTGATCGTGATGCGGATGATGGGCGTGATGGTGATCGGCGTGAGCGTGCAGCTGCGGGATCAGGCTGCGACCACTGCGCGCGGCGCGGTAACGGGTGACGAGCAGCGTCAATCCGATGCCGATGACGAGCAGTCCGGAGGCCAGGCTGAGCCACGGATACAGCTGCTCAGGCAAGATATAATTGGAGGCAAACAGTGTGACCAATCCCAACGCGAAGACGCCGGCGGTGTGCGTCAGCGTGACGGTGAGGCCGAGCGTGACGGCGTGCCGCGCCGTGCCCCGTGTGCCGACCAAGTACGCGGCGACCACGGTCTTGCCGTGGCCGGGCGACAGGGCGTGCAGCGCGCCCCACACGAACGATACGCCGAGCGCGAACAGGAGCGTCAGCGGTGTGAGGTCTTGTAGGATGATGAGTTGAGTGAAAGCATCGTCGCGGTTAGGTGTTGGAGCTTGGAAGCCTGCCCTGAGCGGAGTCGAAGGGTTGGAGGCTGCTTGCGCCCCGCTGTGTGGGGTTGGAGATTGGCCGGGCACGGCGGCAAGCGAGAAATCGAACGAGATTTCGCGCTGGTCGAGCGGACTGGACAGCAGGTCGTCCGGGTAAACGCTGAGGCGATGGCTGACGCTGGTGGAAGCGACATCGCCCTGCAGCGAGACGCCATCGGCGGTTACGACGATCTCGCGCCAGCCCAAGCGATCGGCGTACGAGTTGGTCTTGAATTCAAGCCGGACCCTAAAGGGCGTTCCAGCATTCTCGGCCGCCGGCACGTACGCGGCGCGGAAGGCGCAGGTCAGGCGCAGCGTCAGCAGTCCACCCGCGCCGGATGGAAACTCGATCGCAGAAGAATCCTGCACGAGCGCCAGCGGCTGACCGTTCATGTGCAGGTCGAGATCGGAGCGGATCGCGTCACACTTCGCGGAGTGGTAGCCGGCGGTTTCAGCAGCATCGGGTTGGCCATTGCCGTTCGCGTCGAAGGTGGAGATCTCCTGGAAGGCAGGAATCTCCGCCATGTCGAGCACGTAGTCGATGGCCACGGCATCACGCGTGACGCGCAGGCCGGCGTAGTGATTGATAGTGAAGTTGCCCAAGGGGTGCGCGGCGGCAACCGGCACGAGCACGTGGGCGGCGATAAGGATGACGCTGACGATGGCAAGTCGGTAGGATTTCTTCATCGCAACCCCTATTCAATTTGAGCTCGCAAGCAACTGGTCGAGCGCGGCGCGGGCCACGCGCGCTTGAAGCAGATCGAAGTATGGATTGATCGCCAGGGCTTCAGACAGCAGGCGCCGTGCGTCGGCGGCGCGTCCCTGCGCCTGCGCGATCAGGCCGGCGTGGGTGTACAGCTTCGCGTCGCGCGTGCCGAGCCGCATGGCTTGCTCGATCATCTCCTGCGCCCGATCGAGCATGCCGTTCTTGTAATAGGCCCAGGCGGCCGCATCATAGCCGTAGATGTCTTTGCGCCATTCGAGTTCGGCCAACGCCAGGCGCAGGGCTTCGTCCACATGCACGTCGTGATCGGAATAGAAATTGGCGAGCTGGCGATTGTAGACCTGCTGGTTGATTGCGGCGAGTTGGCCGATGTATTCGACTGTATCGTACTGAAGTTTGGCTTTGTCGTGCTGGCCGGTGATGGTATACACGTCGCCCAACGCGGCGAGAAACTCGGGCCGCGGAATGATCGCCGTGGCGCGCTGATATAGGTCGATTGCGGCGTCATAATCGCCCAGCGCCGCGTGAACCTTGCCCAGCCCGGCCAGGCCGAGATAATAGTTATCGAAAACTCTCAACGCTGCTTCATAATGCTTCCCTGCCTCGTCAAGACGTCCAGTATTGAAGTAGAGGTCACCTAACCGCAGCGAGTACCAGGCCACACTCTCTCTGGATCCGCTCGCGTTCAACGCTTCGGCTGCGGCGCGCTGCATCAGCTGCAGCGCCTCTTCGGTGTCGCCCTTTAGTTCTGCCAGGTGCGCAAGACGCGCCCGTACTGGCGGCGTGGGACTGTTCTGCGCCAGCTCCTGATAGGCTTCTTCGCCATCCTGGTAATTCCCCAGGGCCAGGTAGGCATCGCCCGCCGTGGCCAATGCCTGTGAAACCTTCGGGTTGCTTTGATAAACTTGCCGGGCCAGCTCAAGCGCCTCGGCGAAGTTATGCTGGGCATAAAGGACGGCGGCCAGAGAGGCGCTGGCAGGCGAGTAGTCGGGGAGCAGCTCGAGGGCTTTCTCAAGTGCCGCCTCGGCCCGCTGGTAGCTGGCGATGTCCCCACGCTCTCGGGCCTGACGCATGTACATTTCGCCCAGGATAGTGTAACTGACGACGTCCTGCGGGTTCTGCTTGATTTTGTCCTGGAAGAACGTGATCGCTGTCTCAACAGGCGGAAGGTCCATCAAGTTCCTGCCGTCGATGCTGGCGACGTCCGGTAGGGGCCCTTTTGCCTTCTCTCCGAGCAGGTGAAAAGGGTCGAAATGAGAATAGGCCACAATCATGAGGGTGATCAAAAGGGTAAACACTATATTGCGCTTGCTCATAGGTCGGCTCCGTCTAGGTTAAGCCATCTAAAGCGTGCTCCGTAGGGGCGGGCTTGCCGCCCCTACGGGTTCTTCGTTGTGCTTGGCGCAGGCCGCTAGTTCGCCGCCGCCAGATACGGGAAGCTATTCGAGAAAGCCGAGTCGTTCCCAACACAGTCCGTTGTGACAACTCCATTCGTCACTAGACCGAGTTCGACGTCAATGACATCGTCTGCCAGCCCGCGCCCGTTCGGGAATCCTGCCGGGTTCGAGGTATCTACAGTCAGTATGTCCGGGAGCAGGAAATCGGCAAGCGCGCCCACTGTGGGATTGCCCGCGCCGTAGAAGATCTCAAGCGTGTCTACGACTTCGGACCGAAAGTCCCGCTGATCATGTCTGGGTTTACCCGCGTTGAACTTATTCTTCTGCGACGGCTCCGTGCCCGAAGGCTCGAACGGGTTGTTGGGGATGAACACCGTGTTGATGGCCGGCCGCCCCATCCGGTCGATCTGCGCTCCGTTGAGTTCGGTGCGCGCCCAGACGCCGATGTTAGTAGCGCCGAGCGAGGCGCTGGGCACCTCCAACACGATCGCGGAGATGTTCAAACCTTGGAAGAAGTTGGTACCCGGAGCGCAGAAATTCACGCTCAGGAACCCGACCAGGTCGAAGAAGAACGGATCGTCAAACACACCGGCTTGCAGTATGCCCCCTCCCTTAACCGCAATGGCTTGACCCGTCTGGCCCCTGGCCAGGACAGCGCCTCCGTCACCTGCCGGCACACGACGCAGCATCACGTCTTGCACGCCGGAACCCTCGAAAGTGACCTTGTATGTCAGGTCCTCCTTGGCGTCTGCATTGCTGTCGATCTTGAGATCGTAAGAGGCGCCGGGGCGGAAGGTGCCGTCATTGAGGACACCGGCCAGCGGATTGACCGCCATCACCAGCACGGTGTTAGCCGAGTCACTGGGTGACTGAAAGGCGTAGACATCGGTAATGTCGAGTCTGGTATCGCCGCCCGGCGGAGTCAGCCCCGGCGCATCCAGGTGATCGGCCGCGCCGGCCGGGAACGCTGCCAGCCCGACGATCAGCGCGATCACGGTCAGGCCGAGACTCGCGATAGTAAACAACTTACGCATGGTATCTTTCCTCCGTAGGACAAGAGTGCTCCCGCGGTGGCTCGGGATGCAGATGAGTGAGTTCGTGAAGGGCCACCCCTCACTGGCTGGATATTTCTCGGCGCGATCAGTTCATAGACACCTCCACTGACCTGTACTACGC
>JBOGUH010000458.1:0-5903 GCA_050695975.1 Anaerolineae bacterium | reverse complement strand
ATCGTCGAGATCGGGCCGCCGGAGCAAATCTTTGCCACCCCCCACGACCCCCGCACACGACAGTTCCTCGAACGCATTCTGCGCGCCGGGCCATCGGGCGATTGACGAGTCGCATAGAAACCCGTTTTCTCGCAATGCGCGCTATCGTCCGCCCGCCCGGCGATTCATACCCCAACGCGCTCACTCGGTGGAGCCCCGCGCCGCCGGTTGATCGGGCGCTCGCCCGCAAACAACATGCCACTTACGTCAGCGCATTGCGCGAGTGCGGGCTGGATGTCATCACTTTGCCTTCCGATCCCAACCATCCTGATGCTGTTTTCGTACAGGACCCGGTCATCGTTGTGGGCGGCCGCGCGATCGCGGCGCGCTCGGCTGCGGAATCGCGGCGGGGCGAGGCCGACGCGCTGCTGGCGATCCTCAAGCAGCATATGCCCGTGATTCGACTTCACCCGCCGGCCACGCTCGACGGCGGCGATGTGCTGATCGCCGATCGCCGCCTGGTCGTTGGGCTATCGACCCGATCGAACTGCGACGCCTGCGCCCAACTCGCGGACCTGACCGGCCTGCCCGTCGAAGGTATCCCTTTGCCCGACGAACTGCTGCACCTGCTGACCGGCTGCACCTACCTCGGCGCGAACCGCCTGCTCGTCGCCGCTTCAATGCAACCGGCGCTCGACCAGTTTGAGCCGATCGTCGTGCCGGATGAAGAGGCGCCTGCCGCCAACGTGTTGATCGTAGAACGGCACGCCATCGTCCCGGCCGGCTATCCGCAGACCGCCGCCATCGTCGAGCGCTGCGGCTTCCACGTCCACCTCGTTCCCATCAGCGAGTTCGAGAAGCGCGACGGCGGCGTGACGTGCTTGTCGCTGCTATTTTGAATGTAGCGGATGGGGTAAACCACAAAGACTTCAAGACACAAAGAAGGTTGTTGTCCTTCGTGTCTTCGTGACTTGGGGTAAGAAAAATCATTTGGGTATGAACGACGCAGGGAATAACGAGCAGTGGCGCTTAGAGGAATTCGATACAGTCGGCCTGTGCCGGACATGCCTTCACGCCAAAGTGATCACCACTCCGCGCGGCAGCACGTTCTACCTGTGCCGCCTGTCCGAGACCGACCCGCGCTTTGCGAAGTATCCGGTGCTGCCAGTCATTCGGTGTTCAGGCTACGAATTGGAGACGAAAGAGGATTCAGCCAAGTGACCGGCACTTTGAAAGCTTCGGTCACTTTCTTTGAAGATGCATCCCCGCTGCTCGATCGACCAGCCAGGTTAACTGCCCCTCCACCGGCTTGACGAGCTGCGCCGGCAGCACGTCGGGCTTGAATTCGCCTTCGAGGACGGCGCGCAGCACATCCGCCTTATCGCTTCCGGCGACGAGAAACATGACGTGCGCCGCGGCGTTGATCAGCGGCGGCGTGAAGGTGATGCGGTGCGCGTTCAACTTGGGGACGAAATTCGCGGCGACCAGCCGCGTCCGTTCGTGAACGGCGGGCGTGCCCGGAAACAGCGAGGCGGTGTGCCCATCCGGCCCCATACCCAACAAAATCAAATCAAAAGATGGAACGCCGACTTTAGTCGGCTCCGTCCCACCGACTGAAGTCGGCGCTCCAGCTTCGCGCCACACGGTCTGCTCGTATTCGAGCGCCGCCTGCTCCGGGTCGACTTCGCCGCGCATCCGATGCACGTTCCACGCTGGGATCGGAACTTTGGAGAGAAGCGCCTCGCGCGCCATGCCGTAGTTGCTGTCGGCGTGATCGGGCGGCACGCAGCGCTCGTCGCTCCAAAACACGATCGTCCTGCCCCACTCGACCAGGTCCCGGTGTGCCTCGCTCGCCAGGAGGGAGAATAGCGCTCGCGGCGTCGATCCGCCGGACAGCGCTACCGTGAAGCGTCCCCGCGCGGCTATCGACTCGCGCGCCAAAGCGATCCATCGATCGGCCGCCTCGCGCGCGACGGCGTTGAGATCGGGCAGCACGACAATTTCGGTATCCATGCTCTTTCCCCGTTTCAAAACCGACCGGCGATCAATGATACAGTTGGCGAATTCTCGCTCGCGGCGAGCCTGTTCCACGGAGAGGCTTCGTGCTGACTCGCCGCACAGAGGCCGAGTCACGGACTCGGCCTGAGCAAGACGGACCGTTGGGAAATCCTCCTAGCCGGGTTCGACCGGCGACACATGCGGCGCCGCGGGAGCACTGCACCGTTTGTCCTTCGTCATCGATTCACTTCTTGAGCCGCGCCGCCGTCTTCTTCGCCGCTGATCTTCGCACCGCTGATTTCCTGGCAACAGTCTTCTTCTTCGCGGAGGCCTTACGCGTGGCTGGCTTCTTCGCGGCCGCTTTCTTCTTCGCGGCCAGCTTGCGCTTGGTCGCCGTTTTCCTAGGGATGGTCTTCTTGCGCGCAGGCGGAGCAGGCATTAACTCGTCGCGCTTGGCGGCGATCGCGCCGAGCACCTGCTCGTACGACCTGGCGAACTTGTCGACGCCCTCGACCGACAGCCGCTCGCCGACCTCGTTCAAATCGATCCCTAAGCGTGCCAGGTCCGACACCACCTTGCGCGCTGCATCCATATCCTGATCGACGCTGCGCCGCACAAAGGCGTGATCCTGGATCGCCGCCCAGGTATCGGGCGGCACGGTGTTCACTGTGTCGGGGCCGATCAGCGTATCGACGTACAGCGTGTCGGGATAATCCGGATTCTTGGTGCTGGTGCTGGCCCACAACACGCGCTGCAGGCGCGCGGCGCGCGTCTGCAGCGCCGCGAAGCGCTGGCCGTCGTAGATCTGGCGGAAACGTTCGTACACCAGTTTCGAGTTGGCGACGGCTGCCTTGCCCATCAGCGACGCGGCCAGCCCGGCATTGGCTTCCTCCTGACGGACGATCGCTTCGAGATCGGCATCGACCATCGTATCGACGCGACTCACGAAGAACGAGGCGACCGAGGCGACGCGATCGATCGGCTGGCCCGACGCCGCTCGCGCTTCCAGGCCGCGAATGTGCGCTTCGGCGACCGCTTCGTAGTGCGTCATCGAAAACATCAACGTAATATTGATGTTGATGCCTTCGCTCAGCAGCTGCTCGATAGCCGGCAGGCCCGCGCGTGTGGCCGGCACCTTGACCATGATGTTAGGCCGATCGAGCGTCTTCCACAGCCGGCGCGCTTCATCCATCGTGCGTTCTGTGTCGTTCGCCAGCGTCGGCGCGACCTCGATGCTGACGTAGCCATCGGCGCCGTCGCTTCGATCGTGCACGCGCCGGAATTCGTCGGCCGCCGCGCCCACATCTTCGATCGTCAGCGCGTCGTAAATCTCGTCGACGCTCGCTCCATCTTTGACCAACTTGCGCATGGCAGCGTCGTAGTCGCTGCTGCCGACGATCGCCTTCTCGAAGATGGTCGGATTGGAGGTCATCCCCAGCAGGCCCTCGTCGATCCGCTTGCGCAGATCGCCGGACGTGATCAGTCTGCGACTGATATTGTCTGACCAGATGCTCTGGCCCAGCCGGGCGAGTTCGTTCACGCGGTTATTCGTGGTCATGTGCACCTCCGATTTATGATTTTGATTGCGGATTTCGGATGGGGATTTCAGCCTTGTGACCGATGCTCGATGGCGAGGACCTTGTTCAGTCGCCGGACGTGCCGCTCCTCGCCGCTGAACTGCGCGCCGACGAATGCCATCACCAGTTCGCGCGCCAATTCGGGGCCGACGATCCGCGCGCCCAGGCACAGCACGTTCATGTCGTCGTGTTCGACCCCCTGATGCGCCGAGTAGGTGTCGTGGCACACGGCGGCGCGCGCGCCTTTGACCTTGTTCGCGGCGATCGACGCCCCCACCCCGCTGCCACAGATCAGCACACCGCGCTCGGCCTGACGGGACGCCACCGTCTCGGCGACGAGCCGGGCGAAGTCGGGGTAGTCATCGGACGCATCGTAGGCGTGCGCGCCGACGTCGACGACTTCGTGCCCGGCCTGCTTCAACTGCCCGGCGAGTTCGTTCTTCAACTCGAACCCGCCGTGATCGGCTCCGATGGCGATTCGCATCTCAGTCTGGCCCCCAGCCGCGCTCTTCGACCGCCTGGAAGATGTCCGTGTCGCTGATGATGCCGACCAGCTGGCCGTCTTTCATCACCGCCGCGCGGCGAATATTCGCGTCAAGCATGATAATTGAACACTGCCGGATCGTCGTGTCGGGCGAGACGGTGATCAGCGGCGAGGTCATCAAATCACGCACGGTCACGTTGAGCAGCGATCGGCCGGCGGCGACGACTTTGCGCAGCACGTCGCGCTGGGTCATGATGCCATACGCGCCGCCGGCCTGATCGGGTTCGACGCATACGCTGTGAATGCCCTTCTCGCGCATCAGGTGCAGCGCGTCTTCGACCGGCGTGGACGCCGGCACCGTGACGACCGGCGTGGTCATGATTTCACCTACGGTGTGATAACTCAAATGGCCGGGGCGGGACATCGAGTCACCTCCAGGCTGCGGATGGCATGATATTACTCGCCCGCGCTGAGCATGTCAAACGGCGGGATCGAGGTGGTCGCAATAGAGACAAGGCCCCGTTTGGGCCGGCATCAGCCGGGATGGTTCTCCAGTAACTTCGCGTATGGCACATCCTCGCCATAGTATTCGCACAGCGATTTCCACAGCGCGGGGTGCGGCATCGCCTCGGGGTGCCTGGCGCGAACCTGCTGAAATGCATCCAACAGGCTCAAGGCTTCTTCTTCTTTCAATGCGGCGATGGTGAACGTCGCCGATCGGCTGATGCCCGCGCCGCACGCGATCAGCACGTTGCGGCCCAGCGCTTTTTCCAACCGTACGAACTCGACGCCCATGCGCAGCATGTCCTGCGGCAGCGGCTCGCCGTCTTCGACCGGCACGTACAGCGAGGGGATGCCGGGCTGCTTGACGCTGTCGGCCAGCTGCAGCATGGCGCCGATCCCACGGCGGCGGAGCATGACGTCGTCTTGCGTCTCGCTGAATTTGCCAACATAGAGCCAGGGTCGGATGGGGTACACTCTTAACCGTTCACGAGTACGACTTTACTCTTCCCATGGGACAAGAGGTTCAATCAAAGCGATGAGTTTGGGTAATACCTTCGATACCGGCTTGCACCAGCCGCGCCGCCTGAAGAATATCGATCAAATACGCCAAATCACGCTGCAGAGAACACTTCCGCCGACTCAAGAATAGCTTTGCGGCGAATCGGGTTCCGGCTGTGCTCGATTCCTCCGCGGCTTATTAGCTCCACAGCGCGTTTCAAGATCGACCTCAATTCATCTCGCATTTCCACATGGTCAAATAGACTCCAGTCCGCATCCGGCGCGAAGGTCACGAGTACATCCTTAGTTTTACTCATCGTGTCGCCCCGTCGTAGCAGGCTGTCCCTCTGAGAAGAGAACTACGGGAAGTATAGCCTACTCTGGCCCAAAGCACATCCCCGGCACAGACGGCGGGTTGTTGCGGAGCACACTTTGCAACAACCCGCGATCAAGAGCGGCAAATCTCGTTTGGCAAGAATGCTGGGCTTGCATCAACACTCGCGCCGGCCCGATTTCATCGCCAGCAATATCTTATCCTGATCGACCGGCAAACTCATCACTCTCACGCCACACGCATTATAAATCGCATTCGTGATTGCCGGCGTGGTCGGGATACTGGCAATCTCGCCGACACCCTTTGCGCCCCACGGCCCATCCGCCGCTTCGTCTTCGACGATGAACGAAGTGATCTGCGGAGCGTGCTTGATGCTCGGCATCTTGTAGCGGGCCAGGGTGTCGGTGAAGGGAATGCCGTCTTCGACGATGAACGCCTCGGTCAAGGCGTTGCCGAGACCCATAATCATCCCGCCTTCGATCTGGCCTTGCAGCGCCAGCGGGTTGATCGCCCGGCCGATGTCGTGCGC
>JBOGUH010000457.1:0-2733 GCA_050695975.1 Anaerolineae bacterium | reverse complement strand
CGCCTCGGCGCGATTGCGGTTCCAGGCAGTGTACGCCTGCACCAGCTCGTCGCGCTCGACACTCGCCTGCATTCGCTCACGCACGAATTCAGCCGACTCGTGGAGCAGTGTGTTAAACGCCTTCAGATGAGCGCGCACGTCCTCGATCGGACCGAAGTGGGTCGGGTAAATCGTGGCGAAGTTCTCGCCCCGCAAGCGAGCGAGCGTGTGCTGCCAAGCTTCGAGATCGAATTCGGGTGGTGGAGAGGGCAAGAAGATCAACGGGCTGCCCGGCAAGCGAATCCCCGCCGCGTCGCCGACGAAGGCGACGTCGCCCAATCGGAATGTGTGATGATGCCTGGCATGGCCGGGCGTGTCAAGCGCGGTGAATGTCAAACCGGCGACGCGTATCGTGTCGCCGTCGTTCAGCGCCGTCACGCGATCGGCCGGGGCGGATAGCACGTCTCCCCACAGTGAATCCATCATGTCGCCGTAGATACGTTTGGCGCTGCTGAGCAACTTGGACGGATCGATCAGGTGCGGTGCGCCAAGCTGGTGGACATACACCTGAGCGTTCTGCCGCTCGGCCCACCAGCCGGCAGCCCCGGCGTGGTCAAGATGGATGTGCGTGACCAGCACGTGCCGGATGTCCGCCGGGGCGTAGCCATGCTCGGCTAATCTCGCCACCAGCGTCTCCAGCGTCGAACTCGGGCCGGTCTCCACGAGTACTGGCCCTTCGGGGCCGACGACCAGATAAGCGGCGATGGCGTGAGGCACATTCTGGAAGTTCAGGTCGAGCGTGTGAATGTTCATTGGCTTTGAGTTCCTTCAGTTCCCTGAGTTCCTCGTGAGTCGTGGAGGAACTGAAGGAACTCAGGGAACTAACTTGTGATTCTCCCATGTTGCAGCGAAGCGCCGGATGCGCCAGCGGATATACCACGTGTCCGGGTCGGCGATCGCGCGGCGCTGTTTAATCAACTGCATCGCCTCCTCGGCTGAGGAGCCCTGCGCGATTAAGATCGCGGCGGCCATAACGACCGAGCGGTGGACGCCTGCGGCGCAGTGGGCGTAGACTTTGCCGCCTCGGGCGAGCGTCTCCAGCGCGGCCGTCACGCCTCGCCGCAGTGCGCGGATGGGGATAGGCAGCAGCGGTAGATCGTACGTGCGGAGCCAGAGGATGGGCAGAGGTGGATCGTGCGGATCGCGATGCGGCATTTGCTCGGCGCGCATGTTGATCACCAGCTGCACGCCTAAGTCGCGCAGCGTATCGTAATCATCCGGCCCGGGCGTAGCGCCGATGAACAGCGTATCGGTGATGGCTGATAAGTCCATCCAGCAGGAAATCCTTTTCCATCGCTCCTGGCGAGTCCGTTCCATCTCACTCCGCTTCGCGTCGGGGACGTACCGCAGGGAGGCTTCGCACTGACTCGCCGTTGCGGGCCGATCCGCGATCGGCCCGGAGCGCAGGATAACTTGACGCGGGAAGTGTAGCACAGTTTGCGTCCTGGCTTAAGTCGCCTATAATCGCGACCATCATAAGGAGTATCATGCAATTACCGATTGCTGAAGTCTACGCTCGCCTGTCGGGGGCAACTTCTCGTCTACAAGGCGAGGGCGGCGAATTCCACCGCTTCACCGAGAAGCACCGCCTGGACCGCCTGGAGTTCTGGCTGGCGACCCGCTTCCGATATTTTCCCGGCAGCGCCACGCCCCACGATTTTTCGACCTTCGGCCCGTACACCTCCGTCTCAAAGTACCAGACCGCGTTGGACACGTTGACCGAGAAGAAGCTGGTGGAGCGCGCCGGCGAAGGCCGCTATCGACTGAGCGATTCGGCGCGCAAGGCGCTGGCCGACACGTATGCCGAATACTTCGCGCGCGTGGCGCGCTTGAACCTGCTGTCCGATGACGACGCGGAGTCACTCTACGGGCTGGCCGATCGGGTGTACACCAGCGCTCTGCGGCAGGCCGACGTGCCCGCGCCGATCCTCAACGCGGCCCACAGCATCCTGCCCGAGATCGATTCGGTCTGGGTGCAGCTCGAACGGCGGCTGGTGGGCGCGCTGATCTTTCGCGACGAGTCGCACATCGCCGCCTGGCGCGAGGCGGGCTACACCGGCCCGCGCGTCGAATTGAGCACGCTGTTGTTCCAGGCCGAAGACGGGTTGCCTCACGACGAGCTTCGCGCGGCGGCGTCGCGGTTGGACGACAAGGATTTCGTGTCGGCCCTGTCTGCGCTGCATTCGGGGGGCGAGGTGACCCAGCGCGATGAGCGCTACAAATTGAGCAAGTCGGGTCGCGCCGCGCGGCAGGAGATCGAAGAGGTCACCGATCGCAACTTCGCGCGCCCGTTCGCCACGCTGGAGGACGATCGCTTCGAGGCGATGATCGAATTGCTGGATAAACTCTCCGCTTAAACGCGAGTTAGCTGGCTACACTTAAACATAGTATGAGTGACTCGGCTCAACTTATTACTACAAAAAATCGCCTACCTCTTCTGTCATTGTTCGCGGCGAACGCGATTTCGATGGTTGGCAATGTGTTTGCCACAATTGCGATACCCTGGTTTGTGCTTCAAACCACAGGTAGTGCCACCCAGACAGGTATCACCGGCTTTTTTACCATTTTGCCTGTTGTCCTTGCGGGATTTTTTGGCGGCACGCTGATTGACCGTGTTGGTTACAAGCGTACAAGTATCATCGCCGACCTTGCCAGCGGCGTCACAGTCGCCTTGATTCCCTTCCTGCACTTTAC
>JBOGUH010000456.1:0-6480 GCA_050695975.1 Anaerolineae bacterium | reverse complement strand
GGTCGGGTGCGAGGCCCTCGAATGTCTTGAGCAGCTTATCGCCCTCGTCGCGCAATCGCTTCTGGATCAGGTCGCGTTGAACGGTCATCCGATGCCTGCCACGTGATGGTCAATGTTGATGTACGCGCGGATAAAACGCAGCATCGCCTCGCGGTCAAACGCGTCGAAGTACTGGATGCGCGTCCAGGCGGTGAGGGCGATCGGCTTGCCGCCGCTGGCCTCGCGAATGCCGGAGTAGGGGGCCAAAATGAAGTGCGTGCTGCCGGTGCGCGGACCGACCAACGACGAATCACCTAAAACCTGATTGGCTAAGTCTGTCAGCTGAGCTTGAAGTTCCGGGCAGCCGTCGGGACAATCGTATTGCAAGATCACACCGCCGTCCTCGAGATTGTGCACCTGCCACGGGTCGGGGATCTGCTCCTCCGAAATGCCCCAATTCCACAGACCGCCCATGTGCGGGCCGGATGTCGGCGGCGTGGAGTTGTAGGGCACGTGCGGTTCGTCGACGGAGCTCAGGTGCTGGTTGCCCTGGTCCCGAACGAAGTCGCCTGGCTGGTTAGCCGGGTTGATCGCCTGGAAGACGACGAAACCGGTCAGCAGCACGATCGCGCCCAGCCCGCCCCACACGAACAGGCTCTGGCGGCGCGCCTCGCGCGCGCGCCGATCCCTTTCTTCCTGCCGGTGCTGACGGCGAAGTTCCTTCTTGTGTGTTTTGTCTGCCAAAGGTTTTTCCTCAGTGTGACCTCACTCCGTCCCCTCTCCTGACGCTTTTCGTCAGGAGAGCGGGAGGGGCCGGGGAGGGGGTGAGGTAAGTTTACCTTAACTCTCGTCCTCCGTCCAACACCAAGAGTTGGCCGGTGACGAAATCGCTGCGGATCAGATACAATACAGCTTGAGCCACGTCCTCCGGCGTGCCGTGTCTCTGCAGTGGAATGCGCGCGGCCAACTTTGCCCACTGCTCGTCGCTCCAGTTCTGCGGCTTGAGCACTGCTCCCGGCGCGATGGCGTTGACGCGGATCGAGGGAGCCAGCGCTACCGCCAACGCCTGTGTCAGCGCAACCAAACCGGCTTTGCTGACCGTGTGCGCGATATACGACGGCCATGGATGCAGCGCCGACGAATCGGCAATGTTGATGATGCAGCCTTGCGTTTGGCGCATCAGCCGCGCCGCAGCCTGAGCGACGAAGAACGGGCCGCGCAGGTTGGTGCCGAGCGTGCGATCCCAATCGTCGGGCGTGATGTCGAAGATCGTGCGGCGCTCCATGATGGCTGCGCTGTTGACCAGGATGTCGAGCCGCCCGAAGCGGTCACGGATGGCCGCGAACAGCGTATCGATCTGCGCCGGGTCGCGCTGATCGGCCTTGATCGACAACGCCCGCACGCCGCACGCCTCGATCTCGCCGAGGGTGCGCGTCGCCTCCTCGGCGGCGCTTAAGTAGGTGATGATCGTGTGTGCGCCTTCAGCAGCCAGCGCCAGCGCGATCGACTTTCCGACGCGATGCGCCCCACCGGTCACCAGTGCGATTCGGTTGCGAATCTCCAATCTTTATCCTCTGAACAGGTTGCGCAGGATGAACCAGACGTTGGCCGGACGCTCGGCCAGGCGGCGCATGAAGTACGGATACCACTCGGCGCCGTAGGGGACGTACACGCGCAGGGTATAGCCCTCTTTGGCGAGTTGCTGCTGCAGGTCACGGCGGATGCCGTACAGCATTTGAAATTCGAACTGTTTGCGCGACACGTTGTGTTCGGCCGCGTGGGCTTTAGCTGCGTCGATCATTTTCGGATCGTGCGTGGCGATGGCGGCGTACGCGCCGCGCGCACGGGCTTCGCCGTTCAGCAACATGTGTGTCAAAGCGACGTAGCTCGCATCGACATCCGCCTTCTTGGGAAAGGCTTTATCGGGCGGCTCATTGTACGCGCCTTTGCACAGGCGGACGTTCGCGCCCTCTTCGCACAGCGCGGCGATGTCATCCTTGCTGCGATACAGGCAGGATTGGATCACGATGCCGACGTTGTCGAACTCCCGGTGCAGGCCGCGGAAGAGAGCCAGCGTCCGGTCGGTGTAGTCACTCGATTCCATATCGATACGGACGCGAGTACCGACGTCTTTGGCCTTGCGCAAAACGCCGGCCACATTCTCGCGGCAGAACTCGTCGCCAATGTCCAGCCCAAGCTGGGTTAGCTTGAGCGAGGCGCTCGATCGCACGCCTTCCTTGCCGATGCGATCGAGCACATCCACATAGCTCTGTGCAGCGCGGTGCGCGTCGGCTTCCGTTTCAACGTTCTCGCCCAGGTGATCGACCGTGGCGAGGATGCCATTCGCGTTGAGCGCGCGAATCGCGGCGATGGCGTCGTCGATCGTCTCGCCGGCGACGAAGCGCAACGCGGCCCGGCGCGCGAAGCCGATGCGCGTGACCAGGCGGCGCAGGCGTATGCTACGAGACATCCACAGAAAGAAAGCGCGCATGACCTCACCCATCCCCACCCTGACCCTCCCCTTCCCTGTCCCCAGCAGACGGGGAGAGGGAAGGGGAGGGGGAGACGAGGCACGACGTAAAGGTGAAGGCGTAGATCGCGAAGCCGGCGCGAGCGGGCATTAGCCGCAACTCAAAGTGGCCGAAGGTCGGGTTCTTGACCAGGCTGTACAGGCGCGGTGCGTCGACGCGGATCAGGCTGCGGCCGCGCTCATCGAAAGTCACGTCGTCGCCGGCTTCGAGCGGCGTGAGCGGCCGATCGTTTTGCGTCAAGAACACATCCACACTGGCCAGCGGCGATGCGCCGTGATCCATCGTGCCGAGCATCAGATCGACCGGATCGCCGCTGGGTGACAGGACCGCGTTGACCGTCGCAGCCTGGTAGGGCAGGATGAGCACACCGTGCTCGCCCGCCGAGGCGAGATGATCGGGCGCCGCTTTCCATGGACCGACGGCGTAGAATGCCCCCGGCGATCGATGCGCCGGCTCTTCGTAAAAGACGACCGCGTCGAAAGTGGGATAGCCTTCGGCGTTGCCCAACGATCCGCGATCGAAGCCTGCCTGCAGCTCGGGCGTAAAGTGATGGCAGACAGCACCGGGCCGATCTTCGTCGCGCAGCAGCGGCATCGGGTCGGGCAGATCGACGGATGGGTTGACATCGCGCAGCAGCGCCTGAATTGCCTGTTCGAACTCCTGGTAGCCGCCTTCGCCGGCCCGGCTGTAGCGGATGTAGCCGCGCGGATCGATCAGATAGTGCGTTGGCCAGTAGCGATTGGCGTAGGCCGTCCAGGTTTCGTAGTCGTTGTCGAGGACGATCGGATACTCCAACCCGAAGCGGCGCGCGGCGGCTTCGACCTGGCGTCTGTCTTTGGCGAATTCGAATTCGGGCGAGTGGACGCCGACGACGGTCAGGCCAAGATCGGCGTAGCGGCGGTGCCACTCGGCGAGGTAGGGGAGCGTGCGGATGCAATTGATGCAGGTGAAGTCCCAGATGTCGGTGAGGACGACGCGGCCGCGCAGCGCGTCGACGTGCAGCGGCGCGGAGTTGATCCACGCGCCGGGGGCGTAATCGGGCGCGTGGACGATCGGCTTGGGCAATTCGATCATGTCAGTTCTTGGACGGTGGTGTATGCCAATCATTATAACCCTGCCATCGGGCAGCCGCAACCGCAAAGCGCAGCATCATTTCCTTTTCTTCATGACCCTTCGGATGCCTGTGAACACCTTTTCCAGCAGGCCAGCCAGCAATTCTGGTTTGGCGTGTGGGATGAGCGGCCAGGGTTGTTTGCCCAGCGCTTCGAGCACGACGTTCGCCGCGTCGATACCGGTGACGCAGGCTCGCTCAAGGAACAGCGCCGGGGTGGGGTGCCGGATCCAGTCGCCACAGGCGACAAGGCCCCGCCACGGCGTGCGCGTGCCAAGCCGATCCTCGCTCGTGCCGATCTTGAATAGCGTGTGTGTGGCGGCGTTGCGCCTCAGGACGTGATGAATAAGATGTCCGTTCAGTTCGGGCCAGGCGCGATGCACGTCGGAGATCATCTGCGCGATCAAGGCAGCGTCGGGTCGATCGAGCGCCTCGGGCGGGCCGTACACGTGCGCTTCGATCGCGCTGCCGCCGGTCGCCGCGTGCCACACCGCGAAGTCGGTCTGGAAGCGGTATAGCCAGAAGAAGTTGTCGAGGATAAAGTCGCCGGTGAAGATGCCGGCCTCCGGCCCGAAGCGCGGCGCGGCGTCGAACCACAGTCGGATCGTAGCGGACGGCAAGCCGCTGGGAAAAGTCAAAGCGTCGGCCTGCGGGGCGGTGTCGGGGCTTTGCCGTAAGATGTGCTGCGCGGCGGGCGCGTCTGCCGCCAGGATGACATGTCGAGCCAGTGTGTGGTTCGGATTGCCGTCGAGGTCGAAGCGAATGCGCCACGCCTCGTCCTCGCGTTCCAGTTGAGTCACCTGCGCGCCGAAGATCGCTTCGCCGCCGCAGGATTGCAGGCGTGCCAGCATCGGCTCGATCAACGCCGTGCCCGAATCGGCTTGAAGGTAATCAAAGGACCATGAGTCACGGCGCATCAGCGTATAAAATCGCAGGAAGGCGATGAAGCCGTCGAGCGGTACCCGGCGGGGATGCGCCGACAGTCCGCTGCGGGCCAGGCCAGAGAAGAACGCGCGCAATGACGGCGACCAGCCATGGCAGAAGTCGTCCAGCGTCAGTCCGTGCAGTGATTTGCCTTCGCGCAGCGGATCGATCGACATCGCTCCGAACAGCCGGCCGATGACGAGCGGGATCGACAGCCAGTCGCGCAGGCCAAGCATCGTCCAGAAGCGCGGCCGCAGAAACATCATGGCGTAGTGAAACGGCGCGGGGAACAGGCTGTGGCGAATGGCGCTGCCCGCCGCGGCGCGCCGCACGTGCCCGCCGCTGCCCAGGATCCATTCTTCTTCAATCGCCGGGTTGAACTTGGGCAAGATGCGGTTGCGCTCGAGCAGCGCGCGCAGGTTATGGTACTGTGACCAGAAGCCGTGGATGCCGTGCTCGCCGCGAAATTGCCAGGTCTGGTCCTGATACTCAAATTCGACGATGGGGCCACCGGCCACACGCCCACCGGCGAAGCGCGGATCGGCTTCGAGGACGAGGGGCGGAAGGCCGCGTTCGACCAGGCACAGCGCAGCGCTCAGGCCTGCTATGCCGGCGCCGATCACGGCGACAGGACGCTGGGGAGGTGTGGTGTGGAGTGGTGGAATCATGGAGTTGGAGATTGGAGACTCGAGATTAGAGACCGTGGCCCCCGTAGCGAAGCGGAGTGGGGTTAGAGATTGGCGTCAGAGTATAGTATGAAACGGGGCGGATAGCCTAAGCGGCATTGACCACTTGTTGCAGTCGTCCTATACTGGACGGGAGTGAGTGTGGGAGGGTGGAACGCTTCGCGTGGGAGTCGGTGAGTGATATGGCTGGGTCGCCGTCTATATACACTCAAAAAGGGATCGCTGCGCTGAAGGCTGGCAATAGCAACCTGGCCCGGCGGTTCTTCGACGCTGCCCTCGACGATAACCCGAACGACGAGTTGGCCTGGCTGTGGCTGAGCGGTGTGGTGCACACGCCAGACGAGAAGCGCGAGTGTCTCAAGCGCGTCTTGGCGATCAATCCGAATAACGCGGCGGCCAAACGCGGGCTGGACATCCTGGGCCCCGAACCGGTTGCGCCGCTCGCTTCATTTCCTGCGGAACCGGTTGAATCCGCGACGCCGCCGATGGCCGTGAAGCCGGTCGAGCCGGCCCGCCCATTACCCCAAGGTCGGGGGAAGAGTAAGAGAGGGGGACAGAGCGCGATCTTGATCGCGCTGGGCATCGGCGTGATCGGCGTATTCGGACTCCTCGTTGCGGCGCTGGCGACCCAAAGCCGGGAGGGGCCGCCAGCCGCACAAGGTGGGCCGATCGTCACACCCGGCCGCCTCCCGCCGACCTGGACGCCGACGCCGACCAACGCGCCCACGCCGACGCCGACGCCCAGGGCCGCGCCGACGCAGCTCCAGCCGCTGGTCGAAGCGGCGATCCGCGCCCGCGAACTGGAGCCGATCGCATCGATTCACTACGTCCTGTCGGCGCAGTTCGATATCGATCTGTACCTTCGCAACGACATCGACGCGCAGTCGGTAGTCCTGGCCAATACATTTTGGGACGAGATGCGCGCGTTGGGATTGGTCGACTTCGAGCTTGAATACGATCGACAACGCATCATCGATCTCACCAGCCGCCAGCTGGCCGGATTTTATTCACCCACGGACAAGACGCTGTACGCCGTCACCCAGTCCAGCCGGGTCGATCCGGGCGAGTACGTCGTGATCGTCCACGAGTACGTTCACGCCTTGACTGATATGCATTTCGACCTGGGTCGCCTGCTGTATGCCGAACGCACGACCGATTCGGACCTGGCGGCGCGCGCGCTGGCCGAAGGGGATGCCACGCTCGCCGAGAATTCCAGTCCCTGGGTTACCTATAGCCCGGAGGGTTGGGA
>JBOGUH010000455.1:0-2981 GCA_050695975.1 Anaerolineae bacterium | reverse complement strand
GTGCCGGCCCACTCGATGCTGTCGTGCCCATCTTCGATCTCTTGAAAGTATGGATTGAACACGCCTTCGGAATTGCCGCGCCCGCGCACGTCCATGTGCACGACGGCGTAACCCGCTTTCACGTACGGCTCGACCTTCTTCGCGCGCAGCGCGGTATCTTTGACGTAGGGCGTGCGGTTGAGCAGCACCGGAAACGGGCCATCGCCTTCGGGGAAGTAGACGTTGGCCGACAGGTTGACGCCGTCGCGCATCGGGACTTTGACATCCCACAGGTATTTCGGTTTGGTCACGTTGCTATTTGCCAACCGGGCGTTTGAAATAGGCCGCGTGCTCGCCGCTCTTATCGATGACGACGGCGACTAACTCCCAGCCGTCTTTCTCCAGGTGATCCCATGCGCCCGACTCATTTCTCAAGCTGTCGCCCTTGTCTTCAAGCAGTCCGGTGCGGCCCAAGTAGGTGGTTTTGGCGCCGACTAATTGGCAGTGCTCGAATCGTTGTGCCATGGCTCCTCTCCGTTTGAGTTTTTTTACCGCAGAGATCGCAGAGAACGCTGAGAGTCAGAAATTGCTCACCTCAGCGCTCTCAGCGTGCTCGGCGGTCAAATCCGCAGTCTGGTTGCCACCGCTTGCCAGCGATCTTCATCGACGCCCTGCACGAACGGCCGATAGAACCCAATCCGATCGATCAACCCATCGTAACGCGCCCGAACCCGATCGGCCACGTCGTCCCATGTCGCCATGATGGCGAATGCCTCCAGCATCTCGTCGCTGATCAGCGCCGGCATTTCGTCCCACTTGCCGCGCGCGGCCAGCGCCGACAACTGCTCGCCGGCGCGCCCCCAGCCATGCAGATCGAGCACCGGTCGATACGATGGCGTCGAAGCGTAGAACGAAATCTGCATGCGGGCCATCTCGCGTTCCGACTCGTCGAGCGCGACGAAGACCGTGCCCGACACGATCACGTCATTTGCCGATCGACCTGCCTTGTTGACGCCTGCCGCGATTGCCGGGCGGATCACTTCGGCAAGATACTTCGGCGTGTGATACGGATGAACCAGGAACCCGTCGGCGACCTCGCCCGCCAGCCGGCACAATGGCTGTCCGACGCCGGCGATGTAAATCGGGACGGCCGGATGATCGATTGGGCCTGGGTTGAAGAATGGAGACATCAACGTCAGTTTATAATGCTCGCCGCGAAAGTTCAATCGCGTCCCGTTCTGCCAGCAGTCCCATACCGCGCGCATCGCCAAAACGAACTCGCGCAGCCGGGCGACCGGCGGCCCCCACGTCATGCCGAAGCGCCGTTCGACGTGCGCTTTCACCTGCGTGCCCAGCCCCAGGATGAATCGCCCGTTCGACTGTTTAGCCAGATCCCACACCGTGTATGCCAGCGCCATCGGGCTGCGCGCGAAAGCGATCGCCACTGCCGCGCCAAAGTGGATCCGCTGCGTGTGCTCGGCGATCAACGCCAACGGCAGGAACGGATCGTGCTGCGTTTCGCTCGTCCACAAGGCATCGAAGCCGATCGCCTCGCAAGCGCGCGCCAGCACGGGCACATCTTTGAGATCAGTGTTGAAACCGATCGACGTATCGAATTTCATTGCATGCCCTCACCACTTCACGATCCGAAATCAAAAACCCCGCGGAGCGGGGCGCAAGCAGTCGTCACTCCCACTTCGACAATTCGCCGAGTTCCTTCTTTTCCTCTTCGCTCAAGTTCACGTCGAGCGCGCCGGCCAGCTCGTTCCACTGCTCGACCATATTCGCGCCAATGATCGGGGAGGTGATCAGCGGATCGGCCAACAGCCAGGCCAGCGCTATCTGGGCGACGGTCTTGCCGTGCGATTGGCCCATCGCGCGCAGCCGATCGACCACCGCGAGGTTAACATCGTTGGCCAGGTAGCCCTTGATGCGCTGGCTCTGTGCGCCGCGCGTCCCGGCCGGCGGTGGCTCGCCTTTGCGATACTTGCCCGTGAGGAAGCCGCCGGCCAATGGCGAGTACGGGATCACGCCGAGGCCGTAGGTCTTGCACACGTCGCGCAGTTCGCGTTCGAACTCGGCGCGATGCAGCAGATTGTAATGCGGCTGGAGCGAATCGTAGCGGGTCAGGCCGAGCTTGTCACTCGTCCACAGCGCTTCCATCAAGCGCCAGGCGGGGTAGTTCGAGCAGCCGATGTAGCGCACTTTGCCTTGACGGACCAGGTCGTCCAGCGCGTGCAGCGTCTCGTCGATCGGCGTGCTCTCGTCTACCGAATGGGTCTGGTACAGGTCGATGTGATCGATTTGCATCCGGCGCAGGCTGGCCTCGACCGCATCCAGGATGTGCTTGCGGCTCAGGCCCTCGTCGTTCGGGCCGTCACCCATTCGACCGCGAACTTTGGTTGCGATGACGATCCTGTCGCGCGGCACGCTCGTCTTTTTCAGCCAGCGGCCGATGATCGTCTCGGCCACGCCGCCTGGATTGCCTGCGGCCCAGCGCGAGTACACGTCGGCGGTGTCGATGAAGTTGCCGCCGGCTTCGACAAACGCGTCGAAGACCGGGTAAGCGTTCTCCTCCGGCGCAGTCCAGCCGAAGTTCATCGTGCCCATGCACAGCGCGGAAACCCTCAAGCCCGTTCGTCCGAGATTTCGATATTCCATGCTCTTCTCTCCTGCCAAAACGTAAAACTTGATGCGTGAAACGTGAAGAGCATAAGGCTCACGTTTCACGCTTTATCTTCTACCGGCTTCAGGTATCCATTCGCAACATACCACGCATACGCCTTCCTCACCGCCTGCTCGATCGGCATGCGCGAAGCGGGCAGGCCGAGTTCACGACGGGCCTTCGAGTTGTCGAACCAGATGAACTCGCGGCTCAGGCGCAGCTGCTGTCCGTCGATCGGCAGCCGCGGGCCGACGACCGCCTTGGCCATGTCGGCAGCGAGCGCCAGCAGCGGAATCAGTCCACGCGGGATGCTCCAGCGCGGCGGCCTGACGCCAAC
>JBOGUH010000454.1:0-1662 GCA_050695975.1 Anaerolineae bacterium | reverse complement strand
GCGTACTCGCGCTTCCTGATCGATCCCTCTGGCCCGGTGATCGGCCGTCCGTCGCCCGCCTGGAGGTTCGGCGTGTGTTTGGCCGGCGCCGGCAACGCCGACGCGAACGTGTGGCACGAGCCGACCTTTCAGGATGCGATTAAAGCCGCTCGCGTCGAGGCCATCAAGCTGGTGCCGTTGAGCGACCGCGATCAGATGAACGGAGTGTACAACTGGTTCCGCTCGCAGGGCATCGCCTTCGTCATGGTCCGTCTGACGTGGAAGCCCGATCCGGCCTGGGCCACTCTATCGGCATCGGAGCGCATGTCGGCGGCCGTCCGCTCTTTCGTCGAGACAGCGCGCGGCCAACTCGAGTTCGCCTACGCCAACGGCGTGCGCTACTTCGAAGTGCACAACGAGCCGAACATCACGCCCAACCCGACCGATCCGATCGGCGACGGTCTGGGGACGGCCTGGCTGGGTCCGGGCGACTTCGCCGAATGGTTCAGGCGCGTCACCGACGAACTGCGCACGATCCGCACTGGCATTTTCCTCGGCTTCCCCGGCCTGGCCCCGCGCGGCACGGACTTCGCCGATTTCGGCGGTGGGCTGATCAAGGTCAACGGCCAGCCGCTGTTGTGGAACACCGACAAGTGGCTGTCGATCTGCCAGTCGACGATCGACGAGAAAGCCGACTGGATTGGCGTGCACTGCTACTGGCAGTTCGACGGGAGCGGGCGGTTTGGGGTTGAAAATCCCGATTCGGGCGGCATGTACTGGAGGCGCTACGAGACCCGGTTCCCCGGCAAGCTGCTGTTCATCACCGAGTTTTCCAACAACGGCGTGCAGATTCCGCTGGCTCAGAAGGGGCGGCAGTACGCCAGGTACATCGCGCTGCTGCGCCGGGAGAAAGCGATCGGCGCAGCGTTCGGCTACGCTATTCACTGGGCGACCGATCCGAACCGCGAGAGTTGGGTGATCGTTAACGAGCCGGGCCGGTTCAGGCTGAGCGAAATTCCCGGCGCGATGGGCGCGGCCCTGGCGGCCAATCCGGCCACGGCGAACCCCGTGGTGGTGAATGCTCCAGGAGTGTGGGTCTGAGTGAAAATTGCCACCAACCACACCAACACAACAGCCCGCCCTCGGCGGGCTTTTCTTATCGTATTTTTGCCTGGTGATTATCCATAAGTGCTCCAAGCCCGCGTCCTCGCGGACGGCGAGCGTCGTCGGTTTCAACGGCCTGCTGCCGGCATTCACCGAGATGTTCCGACAAAACATGCTGGCAGCCGCCAGCCAGGTCGATCTGACCGTGACCGGCACGACCGACGGCGTGTTCGACGCATCCATCGTGGAATCGGTGCATAGCGTGGAGGGCGTCGCACGCGCGACCGGATCGCTGCGCCAGAGTGTCATTCTGCCTGCGGGATCGGCCGTGGACAGCGTCGCCGTTGCCGGGATTGATCCGGCGACCGCGCCCGGCGTCCGACCGTACACGCTGGTGACGGGACGATACCTGCACGCCGGCGATGCCAACACAATGGTGATCAGTGAAAGCCTGTCGAAGCCGGCAAAACTGGGAATCGGCGATACTTTGACGCTGCCCTCGTCTATCGGCTCGACCGGCTTTGAGATCGTCGGCATAATTTCGGCGCGCACGCTGTTCAGCACTGGAGAGGTATACGT
>JBOGUH010000453.1:0-8131 GCA_050695975.1 Anaerolineae bacterium | reverse complement strand
AACTGGTAACTGGTAACTGGTAACTGACGGCTAACGGCCGATGGCGAACTCATATCCTCCCACAGCGCGAGGTACACTTCGGCCACGCCGGCGTACCCTTCGAGCGCCGAATACACGGTCGGTGAGGATTGCGCGATAAGCGCCGCGGCCGTATTGGCCGCCTGCCGGGCGCGTCCCAGATCGCCCGACCGCAAATAAGCCACCGCCAACAGCCCATTCGCTTGAATCTGCCCGTGACGATCTCGGCTTCCGGCCAGCCAGCCGGCGACGGTTTCCAACAAGCCGATCGCTTCGTCCGTGCGCCCCAACCGCAGGATATTCTCGGCCTGTCCTCTCAGCCCCCAGGCTTGATGTTGGACGTTGCCGCTATGGCGGGCTTCGGCGTACAGGTCGGCGCGCAGCTCGGCTCCGTGCGCGAAGTTGCCCTGAAAGAAAGCGGCCGCTGCGAGGAGACCCAAACCCTCCGCTTCCTGCCGCTGATCGCCCAGGCGATCGAATATCTCAACCGCGCGCCCAACCCGATCTTCGACTTCGGCCCATTGGCCGACCCCCAAGCTGTAGACGCTGGTTCTCGACAGCACGCGCGCGAGGGTGTGCAGGTGATTCACGCTTTGGGCAGTCTCTCGCGCCAGGTCGCCATACGCTTCGGCCAGTCGATGCATCCGGACGAGTCCGGCCGTCACGCACAGGTTCGCATAGGCGCGCGCCAGCTCGGGGGACAATCCTGCGCGTTCGGCTAAATTGAGCGTGCGCAGCGCAGCAGCGACGGCCGTCGTCTTCTCGTTGGCAAAATAGGCTATCTCTCCATGTCGCTCGTACGCCCGGGCCGCTTCGAGCAACTGGGCGCGGTCATCCCGCGCACGTCTCACGAACACAGCCGGCCAGATACGATGCGCGATCTGGCGCAGCGTTTGCGCCAGCACAGTCGCGATCAATCGAGCGCGTGTGGCGGGAGCGGGCCATCCCAGGAGCGCCAGCGCGCGCTGAAAATGCTCGCGACTCTCGACCAGGTTACCCAATCCAAAATGAGATTCTCCTAACTGGCGTTCCCAGCGCGCCTTTCGGAAAGTGGAAACCACACGTGGAGATGCAGCCTCCAACCTCAGGGATGCCCCCTTCACCAGATTCAATGCGTCGCTAAAGAAGCGCAGTGCCTCCTGGTTAGCGTAGTTATGCAGAGCTTGTTCACCGGCCTTCTCCAGATAGTCGAGCGTTTTCGACGCCTCCTCGGCGCTGCTCCAGTGATGCGCCAGGAGCGGATAGAACGGCGAGAGATCCGCCGCGTAGCTGCGTTCGTACCACTCCGCCACGGCGCGGTGCAGCTGCCGCCGCTGGGCGAACAGCATCAGGTTGTAAGCGACTTCCCGCGTGATGATGTGCTTGAAAATGTAGGTCAGGTCAGGCTCAGGCGCGTCGAGCGACGTGATATCCAGTTTTTCCAGCGTTTTCAGATAATCCGCGAGTTTCGGCCGGTCGACTTCGACCGGGTGAATGTCGGACAATGTGCGAAACGCAAACACGCGCCCGATGACACTCGCCACTTTAAGCGTCAACTGTTGAGGCGGCGCCAGCCGATCGATGCGGCCGGTGATCACGCCCTGCACCGTATTCGGCACATTCAAGGCGCTTAAGTCGCCGGCGCCCGGCGCGACGCGGCACGTTCCATCGTCGATCAGAATCAGGCCCGCATCGCGCAGCGCATAAGCCAGTTCTTCGCTGAAGAAAGGATGGCCTTCAGCCTTTTCGAGGATCAGCGTTCTCACCGGATCCGGCAAGGCGGCGACTCCCAAACGCCGGCACACGAGTGTGAGCGCGTCGTCTACGGGCAGTGGTCCTAACCGCAGCTGCTGCGTGCCTGGAGCACGGAGCAGCTGGCTGTACTCCACCGGAAGCGGATCGTCTATCGGGCGTGTGGCGATGACGAGCAGCATCGACTGGATTTCTCGGCTGACCAGCAGCGCTAACGCCCATGAGGCCGAGTCGAGCCAGTGAGCATCTTCCAGGATCAGGAGCATAGGCGACCGGCCTGCGGAGGCAGGTTGTCTGCCGGGCATCTTCGCCAGCAAGCTCAGCAGGAGACGCCGGGTATTGTCGGCGCGCACCTGCCCGATCATCTGCCCGGTAAGATCGTTATCCGGCAAATCCAACGACAGGACTGCGTTCAACAGCGGGGCCACACGCAGCAGGTTCGGATCGGATTGAAGCCGAGTCAAGACCTGCGCGCGCCGCGCCGCCGGATCGGTGACGAATTCGAGGTTGAACAGCTGGCTGAACACCGGACGCCAGGCATGGTAGGGCGTGGATTTCTCAATCGCGTCGCCCGCGCCGATCAAGCCGGCCACACCCAACACCAGCGACTGCCGGAGCAAGTCTTCGACCAGTCGTGATTTGCCGATGCCAGGGTCGCCTTCGATCACGACGACACCCCCGGCTCCGCCGTTCAACACGGTCTGCATCCGCTCGACCAACAGCGCCCGTTCCGCCATCCGCCCAACCATTTCGATTTTAGATTTCGGATTGAGGATTTTGGATTGGAGCGTGGTCAATCCCGAATCCGAACTGGGCGCTTCCGGACGCGGCCGGTAGATGGCGACAGGCTCTGCCTTGCCCTTGACGGTGATGGCCGTCAGTGGTTCAAACGTGAGGCGCGCCTGGGCAGCCTGATATGTCCCTGCATCGCATAAGACGTCATCCGGCGCAGCCTGCATCAGCCGTGTCGCCAGGTTCACGATGTCTCCAACCATCGTGTATTCGCGCCGCGTCGTATTCCCAACCGTCCCGCAGAAAACCTGTCCGGTGGCGACGCCGATCGCACTGTGCAATCCCAGTTCGCGCGCTGCCGCCTGCATCGCCAACGCCGCCTGGACCCCGCGCACGGCATCGTCTGCGTGAGACAGCGGCGGAAGTCCCAGCGCGGCAACCAGCGTGACCCCCTGGTCGTCTACGCTCAGTTTATTGATGCTGCCCTCGTACCGATACAGCGTCGTCTGCATCGCGCGCATCACCATCTGTGCGCGCTCCAGCGAGGCCGTGTAATTCAAGGCGGGCAGGTTAAGAAAGATAATCGTCACCCGGCGCAGTTCAGCCAGCCATCCGGTTTGCCCTGCTGACAGACGAGCCAGCGTGGCGCTAGGAATGTAGGCCCGCAGCGCCGCTTCCGCCTGCGGCGGAAGTGCGAGTGGAGCCGCCCGTCCGAGTGCAGGCGGCGGCGTGCGCACCGCTCCCAGCAGCACGTCGCCCGACTCGCGTGGGTGACCCACGCAGTGATCCTGCACAAGCGCCCAGGCTTCAGGAGAGAGAACCGCATCGCCAGGTCGAGCCTGCTGTTTGACCGTCTTGAGTTGAACCAGCGGCGCGCCGGCAACCAGGAATTCCCAGCGATCGTTCACGCCGCCGATATGCACCGTGAACACCTCGCCCGCGCCGATACCCACGCGCAGCGACAACCGCACATCCTCCGCTACTTCGTAGTTGTGGAGTGTTTTTTGCACCACCAGACCGCACTGCGCGGCGCGGTGCGCGACGACTGACAACGCTTCGTTCGCGGCCGGCCACAGCGCCAGCAGTGCATCACCGGCGAACTTCACGACATCGCCGCCGTGATCGGTAACCAGCTCGATCAGCAGTCCGAAATAAGCGTTGAGCAGCGCGGATACTTCCTCTGCGCCAGCCGGGCCGCGTTGGGCCAGGCGTTCAGTCATAGCCGTGAAGCCGGTGATGTCGGCAAACAAGACCGCAGCCGGGAAGCGTTCGGCCGCCGGCTCGGTCATTGGGGCCGGGTGGGCGGCGAACCGGCGCGCAATGATTTGGGGGACGTAGCTGGCTAGGGTTTCGAGATCAGCAGGCACACCAGGAATCCTCATGCGCGATGCGGATAGCGTAACACGGTGTCAACGCTCGGTCAAATGGGCCTCAGCCACAATCGAGCTTCCGCCTCACGCTCGACTGCCGCGCGACTCCATAGCATCGGCCTGGCTTTGCCTGCGAGCCACAGCGGGAACTGGTCGAAGTAATGCGCACTGGCCGGGTGTCCCGATTGCCCGCCTGGCAGCACGCTCACGGATCGATCCCACTCGCCCACGTCGTACACCACGCGGTATGACGGCGCGACGCTGACCGGCTCGATCGGCCACATCGGCCGGAAGTTGGCCTGCTGCGGCGTGTCGCCATCACCGCCTATCGGGAACGATCCGCGATTGAAAAAGCGCCGCAGGAATTCGACCTGCGACAACGCGTGCGCCGGCTCGATCTGATGCAGCCGGCCCCAGCGCCATGTGTCCATATTCGATCCGAATCGCGCGGTGAGTTTGTCCAGTGCGGCGATGAGCGCATCGCGCAGTAGATTGTCACGCTGAGGAGCGAAGCGACGAAGCACCTCCCGCGCCTGCCGCAGCGCAATGTTGCTGAAGGCGACGTTGACGAACAGCGCCGTCTGCCCACCGCCGAGGTAGCCGTCGAACGCCGGCCCCAGCCGATCGGCGAACAGCAGGCGGACGAGCTCGATTTGCGTCACCTGGTAGATCGACGCGGCAACGCTGTCGACGGTCAGCGCGCCGTCCCACGCTCGCAGCCGTTCGAGCGCGGACGCTTCGCGATCGCCGTGCGCATCCAGCGCCAGCAGCCGCTCCATGATCTCCGCCGCGTCGAGCGAGCACACGTCCATCTGGATCGACAGCGAGCCTTCGATCGAAACGCGCTCGTGCGCATCGAGCAGTTGGCGGATGCGCGTCGCGCGGTGACCGTTCAGCCATTCGTGGCTGATGAAATATGGGTAGCCCGGCCCAACGACACGGTTGTTGGCAGTCACGAAGGTGTGGTGCTGGGACCGGTCTCCCGACCGCGCCCCGATCATCTCAGGCAATTCGTCGAACGGGATCTCGCCGATCCATTCGTGATCGTCGTTCCACCCGGCGACGGGCATCAGCCCGTGCCCTCGTTTGCGGACCGGAATCCGTCCGGTGACGCGCAGCGCGCAGCGGCCGTCCACATCGGCGTAGGCCATGTTGATCACCGGGGCGTGCCAGCCGCGCAGCGCCGCTTTGAACGAGGCCCAATCTGCCGCGCGGTCGAGCGCGAGGATCGAGCGCAGCCAGTCGCCGGGTTGGTGAGCCGTCCATTTGAGGGCGATATGAAATGGTGATGCATCCTTCGACTTCGCTGCGCTCCGCTCAGGATGCATCGCATTGTCCAAAATGCCGGTGATGATCGGCCCATGCCGAGTAATACGGACGACGTGCTCGACGGATTCGCGCCGGAATCGAACGCGGATCGATTCGCGGATCGTCTGCGCTTGCTCCCAGCCGGCGGGCGTTTGATAGCGCGATAGGTCGTTCGGATCGAACCGCTCGAGATACAGGTCCTGCGTGTCGGCGATCGTCGCCGTCGCGCCCCAGGCGATGTGTTCGTTATGACCAAGGATCACGCCCGGCATCCCTGGCAGGGTAATACCGGTGACGTGCAGCCTCTCCAGCAGGCCGGGCTCCCACGCCCGGCGATCCGGCGGCATGTCCCACGGGGAGGCTTCGTACGGAGCCGCCTCCGCTACAACGAGATGATTCTCATACCAGATCGACGGCAGTGTCAGGCGCAGGTGTGGATCGTTCGCCAGCATTGGGCGGCCGGTAGCCGTGCGTGTGGCTGCCAGCACCCAGTTGTTGCTGCCAACGCCATTGCCGGACGATGGCAGCCATGCGCTCAAGCGGCGATAGGCGTCGAGCAAATGCGCGCACACGTCTTCGATGCCGCTCGCCTCGGCGAAGATCGTCGCCTGCGAGTCGGGATACTCCGATTCCATTGCGGCAGCCCGGTCCGGTCCCAGCCGCCTCCACAGCGCCAGCCGTTCGAGCTCGGATTCCCAATTCCACGACAGCCCCCAGACCAGCAGGATTCCCCACGAAGCCGAATCGAGGCGCGTCCACGGCTCGACCCTGATGCGCAGCAGCCGGTGCTCGACCGGCCGCTGTCCGCGCGCGATCCAGGCATTGACGCCGGCGACGAACGCATCAAGCAAGGTCAGCGAATCGGGATCGGCTGCGTCGAGCTCAGCCTGCGCGGCGCGCGCCAGCCCGACGGTGCGCGCGAATCGATCGAGGTCGAGCGTCACCTTGCCGAAGATCTCGCTCAAGCGGCCCTGTCCGGCGCGGCGGTTGACGTCCATCTGCCACAATCGATCCTGCGCGTGGACGAAGCCCTGCGCAAACAGTGCATCCTCGATCGATTGGGCGTAGATGTGCGGCACGCCCCAGCGGTCGCGGATCACTTCGACCGGCGCGCGGAGGCCGCGCGCGGTGAGTGTGCCCTCGACGTGGGGTAATGAACCTTTGGCGAATCGGCTGAACAGTCCCATCTCAGGCACGCGAAATTATTCTCCCCCTTTCAAAATAAGACCTCCGCGTCGTTCTCGTGAAAGCGTAACCACAAAGAACGCGGAGGTCGCTCTGATCGGCCAGCCAACTAACCCATGAGCCGAGCTTGCATCATCGCGACCGGCTGAATCAACATGCCGCTGTCTCCGCCGCTCTGGCTCTGGCTCACGAAGTACACGATCACGCCGATGACGATCAAGGCGATCACCACCGCAATCGCCACCTTGATCCACGAGATCGGCTTTTCGCCTTGCACCTCGCCGGTCTGGCCGTTAATCATGAACCGGTACACCTTGTTGCTGTAGCGGTACGAGGCCAGCCACACCGGCAGCAGCACGTGCTTGTATTTGAGGTTGGACAGCCGCGTGTTGACGCGCAAGTTGCGAAACGTGTCGCCTGGCACTTCCTGGCCGCAGGCGATGTATTCCCCACGCTGGATGACGCTCTGCCCCAACTCCCAGGCCTGGCTCAATGCGATGCGGTACGACTCGGCAGCCCAGCCCGACAGGTAACTCGGGTTGTACGGCGCCAACTGCTGGGTGTCGAAGGGGTAGACTCTTTCGAGTATCCTTACGTCGATCGAGTTCGTAGCATACACCAGCACGTCGTCGTAATGGCCGGAGTGATGCCCGCTCGACGGGTACCAGCGCGTCTTCTGCACGCGGCGCGTCTCCTGCACGCTCTTGCCGTCTCTCGTCACCCACACCGCCTCTTCCACGTAGTAGTAATCGCCCGACTCGGCGCGCCAGTCGCTCTCCGCGTGCGCGTCGAACGTCCAGAACGGCAGGTACACGCCGTTGAGTTTCTGCCCGCCGCCGAACTTCTTCAGGTCGTTCGGGTGGAACAGCCCGCGGCCCAGCCAGTCGCGGAACAGCCCCGTCGCGCGCGACTCGTCCACGCCGAATGGGATCACCGACTCGGGCTGGATCAGGTTCGGATCGGGCTGCTGCTCGACGACGTGATTCGATCCGCAGAATGGGCAGGCCGTCGAGGTGACGTGCGGCGCGACGTTGTTCGTCGCCCCGCACGACTGGCACTTGATCGACTTCAGCGCCGTGCCGAAGCCGTGCGCCTTGCCCGACGTATCGCGCAGCGCCTCGATCAGATCGTGTTCCTGCGCCACTTCTGACGTTTCGGGCGAGGGCATCGCGTGGCCGCAGAACGGGCAACTGAGCATGCCCTTGGCGGCGTCGTAGCTCATGTTCCCGCCACACTTGGGACACGTGTACGTTTTGCTCGCGACTTGGGCTGGCTCGGGTTGGGCGCTCATAGGCATTCTCCAAGAATAATTTACTGCTTTTTGCTGTGGCGCGCTCTCCGTCGCGCAGCGCGACCACGCCACTTCCAATACCCTTCGAGATTGCGATAGGAAACTTCCGAGTCTATCGCGCGCGCCATGTCATCTGTCAGGTAATTCATCCAATAATCGTCGAATACCTCTTGACCATAGGCCGCAAATGGGCCGTTGCCACCAATCAGAGCTTGAATGTCTCTTACCGAACCAATATTCTTCGTGTTTCCACTCCCAGGCCGATCACTCGCAATACGCCACTTCTCCTGAAGCAAAAAGGTGAAATCCTTGACCACTGATACAATATCTTGCAGATTGTCCAATTGATAGACACGGCGTTCATCGATGGCCTCGTCTCTGCGACTATAGACAGTCCCCAGCACAAAATGGGCGGCGTACTGTTCATAGGGAAAGGTGATATTCTTGGCGGATTTGCGCTGCCGAAAATAACCGGTGAATGCGCCCAGCGTGAAAC
>JBOGUH010000452.1:0-1675 GCA_050695975.1 Anaerolineae bacterium | reverse complement strand
GCCGAAGTCGGTCGCGCTGCAAAGCCCGGAGCGAACCGCACTGTTCGTGGCTGCACCGACGCTGTTCGCCGAAACGATCTTCCGGCCGTTCATCTGGCTGCTCAACGGCTCCGGCAATTTCCTGCTGCGATCGCTCGGCCTGCACCGGTCGTCGGGCCACGAGAACCTGCACTCGGTTGAGGAACTCAAGTTGATCGCGGAAGCCAGCGAACAGGGCGGGATCATCGAGCCTGACGAGAGAGAAATGCTGCACGCCGTGTTCGACTTGCGCAACACGGCGGCGCGCCAGGTCATGGTGCCGCGCACCGAAATGGTGACCGTCGCCGCTGACGCGACGCTTGAAGAGGTGATCGACCTGGCGGCCCACCACAGCCTGACCAAATTCCCGGTGTACGAAGGCGACCCCGATCACATCGTCGGGATTCTGCACATCAAAGACGTGGTGCGCGTGATGCACGAGTCGGTCGAGCGAGGGCCGGACGGGGATGTCCTGGCCGGGCCGGCGCGCGCGATCCTGCGCGAGGCGCTGTTCGTGCCGGAAACGATCCGCGTCGACGATCTGATCGCACGTTTCCGCCGGCACAAGCAGCACATCGCCATCTTGCTGGATGAGTTCGGCGGCACGTCCGGCCTGGTCACGCTGGACGACGTGGTCGAAGAGCTATTCGGCGACGTGCAGGACGCGTTCGACGTCGAAGAGCCGGACATCCAGTCGCGCCCCGATGGCAGTTTCTCGGTCAGCGGGTTGACGCTGATCGAAGAAGTCAACGACGCGCTTGGCCTCAACCTGATCGACGAGAACTCCGACACCATCGCCGGCTATGTGCTCAGCCGGCTGGGGCGCATTCCTGTAGTGGGCGACGCTCTGGAATCCGATGGGTTGACCTTTCGCGTCAAGGCGATGGATGGCCTGCGCATCGATCGAATCATTATTCGTCGCTCGCAGTAACCTCAGTCGAAACGCTAATCAATGGATAGGTTGCGACGGCAAAAGAGTGGCGGTGCAACTGTCCCCCGGACCTTGCAGAATTTCAGCTCCAGCGGGGTCTGTGACCCCGATGCCCGCCGGAGAGAGGGCGATCACAGACCGCCTTTGAGCCGAAAAGTTGGTCAGTGTTCATCGGTGTGTATCCGTGTCCCAAGTACTTACGATCTACGAGCTTTCGCGTCACGACCAGATGAGCCTTGAATCCGCCTTCGCCGAAGTCGTCATCCTGAAGCACATCGGGCGCGCATCCGAGGAGGGGCGCGCTTTTCACTACGATGTGCCCGATGGAATGCGCGACCAACTCGCGCCCGGCCATCTCGTCGTCGTGCCCCTGCGCGATCGGCGTTTGCCCGGCATCGTCGTCGCGCTGAGCGATTCGTCGCCGGTCGAGAAAACGAAGTCCATTGAAGCGCTGCTCGATCCGTCGCCGGTCTTGTCGCCGATCCAACTCGATCTCGCCCGCTGGATCAGCGCGGCGACGCTCGCCCCGCTGCACGAGTGCATCGACCTGTTCGTGCCGGCCGGCATCGCCGGCCGCGTCGATACGCTGTACACGCTGGCCGTCGATACTGTCCCCGATCGGTTGAGCGCCACGCAGTCGGAGGTCTTCGCGCTGCTCAATCGCCGGGGGCCGCTGCGCGGCGCGCAGATCGATCGCGCGCTGCCGCGCAAGGCGTGGCATGAAGC
>JBOGUH010000451.1:0-5426 GCA_050695975.1 Anaerolineae bacterium | reverse complement strand
TGAGTGCGTGGCCCCGATGCCAAAGATGCGGACGGGATGACCGAGGTCACGGCCAATAGGAGGGCGCAGGTGAGTCGCAAAGGTCGGCTGAGCATAGCAGTTGTTCTCATGGTGTCCCACTCTATGGCGCCGGCCTCCGCGTCGGCTCAGGTGTATCTGTCGGCGCCGGCGGCTCAGGCGTCTCTGTAGGCGGCGGGGGCGGCTCAGGTGTATTCGTAGGCGGCTCAGGCGTATCTGCAGGCGGCTCAGGCGTGTTCGTTGGCGCTATCACTGCCGTAGCGGTTCGTGTCGGCGTCTTTGATGGCGTCGCCGTCGCCGTCGGCGTCCAGGTCCATGTGGGGATGCCGATTAGGGTAGCGCTAGGTGTAGGCCCAAACAGTGGCGTCGGCGTATACGGCGGGATAATCCGGAGCGCCTGATCAGGCGCCAGCTCGGCCCGCCACTCCGCCATCAGCATGCCGCGTATGTCGGTCGCGCTCACCTCGACCTGGCCCGAATTGACTCGCGCCGTCGCGGTGTCCGCATCAAATGCCAGTTCGAAATCGCTGAAACTCCCCTGCGGTTCCAACACCATATTGACCAGGACGATGCGCAGCGAGTGCGGCACTTCGCGATATGATTCGACCACAAAGCCAGCGCTCTGCGCGGAGACGTGAACGGCGCCGCGCAGCAGCCGGATGACCGGCCGGGTGTCCGATCCGTAAGGCCGGCGTATCTTGAGGCGGGTGTCCAGGCGCATACGAATGACGCTGTTGTCGGCCAGCCGCACGACGGCGCCCTGGTCGGGACGAGATGAGATTTCATCTTCCCATCCAACTGACACCGTTGCAGACAATGGCGTGCTTTTCTGGTCATCGACGGTGAGCCAGGATGCCTGACCCTCCAGCAGCGTCAAGGACAGCGCATCGTTCTGGGCCAGCGAAACCGGCTCAGTACACGCCGCGAGACCGATGGCCAGCGCGTGCAACACGATCATCCGCCTGACCCACACACCGATCGACATCGTGCCCTCTTACCAGCCGCCGTACGCGACCGGCTTGACTCTCATTTTCGATCGAGTCACCGCGAATGTCAAGGGCCTGGGACGGGATATGAGTGATCGGACTTCGACGTGGGGCTTCAATGCGGGCTCGGTCAAACACTCAGTCCACCACGGGCCACATGATACAACACAGGCGTGTCTCGCGGCGGATTCAGGCGTCGAGACGCCTCGGGCGCGTGCCTCGCCAAAGACAGCGCCGAAATTATGCGCCAAAAGCAGTCGAAAGATCTTTGACCGGCTCTCCGGGCGCAGATGTCCCTCGCACCAGGGTCGGAATCTCTCGAAAGCGATAGCCCACTCCCCACTCCGTCAGGATGTAGCACGGCTGGGTGGGGTCCGGCTCGACCTTCTGGCGCAGGTAGCGGATGTACAGTTTGAGCGAGCGGATGTCCTGCATGTAGTCCGGCCCCCATACCTCGGACAACAGGTTCTTATGTGTGACCACCGCGCCGGCGCTGCGCACCAGGCAAGCCAGCAGGCGGAACTCCGTCGGCGACAGCGACACGTGTTTACCGCGCAGCCGGACTTCACGGTTGGGCAGGTCGATGTACAGTTCTCCGTCTGAATACGCCGGGTACGGGCTGTCCCAACCGGCCATACGCGCGCGGCGCAGATGCGCTTCGATGCGCGCCTTGAGTTCACTCAAATGAAAGGGTTTCACCAGGTAATCGTCCGCGCCCAGGTCAAGCCCGTGCACCACGTCCGTTTCGCGGCCGAGCGCCGTGAGCATCAGAATGGGCACGCTGGTGATCTCGCGCAAGCGGCGGCAGGTTTCCCACCCGTCGAGACCCGGCATCATCACATCCAGCAGGATCACGTCCACGCGCTGGTTGCTCGAAAGGTAATTGATGGCTTCCTGGCCGTTCGTCATCATCACGACGTGGTAGCCGTGCTGCTCCAGATAGGGCTGAAGCATCTCGGTGAACTCGATGCTGTCATCCGCAATCAGGATGGTCGCTTGCATAACCTACTCCTTGCAGCCGGCGCGGCGGCTGGCTAAGGCGGCAGCGGGGTATCGCGACTGGCCTGAAGCGGATCAGCCCGATTTAAGCCAGCGGCACCTTAAGAATTAGCATAGGTTCGTTAGGGTATGGGGAGAGACCTGTAAGAAATCTGTATGCGCGATAAGTAAAGGGAGAGCAGTGCTGCTCTCCCTTCTGACCTTCACAAACCCGGTTTGCGATCAGCGCCGTATCAGGTTACTCGTCGATCATTCGATAGCCCACGCCCCATTCGGTGAGAATGTACTCGGGCTTCGACGGATCTTGTTCAATTTTCTGGCGCAGGTATCTCACGTAGAGCTTGAGATAGTCCACTTGATCGCCATATTCCGGACCCCACACTTCGACCAGACAATAACGATGCGGCAGCACGCGTCCGGCGTTGCTCATGAAGCAGGTCAGCAGCTTAAACTCGGTCGGCGTGAGGTCCACGCGCTGCCCGCGCACCTTGACGATACGCCGATCGATGTCGAGTTCAAGGTCGCGAATCGCATACAGGCTGGTGCGTTTGGGGGCGCCCGGCGCCTTCGCGCGGCGCAGGATGGCTTTGACCCGCGCGAGCAACTCGCTGGTGTTAAAGGGTTTTATCAAGTAGTCATCCGCGCCGATTTCGAGACCGCGCACCACATCGCCCACCCGGCCCTTGGCCGTGATCATCAAAATGGGCGCGTTGGACACGGCGTGGATGCGGCGGCAGATCTCCCAGCCGTCCATGCCCGGCATCATGATGTCGAGCGTAATCAGGTCCGGGTGAACGTCGGCCGCCAGCTCCAACCCGGCGCTGCCGTTCGGCGCGGTCACGACGCGGTAGCCGAACCCTTCCAGGCGCAGCTTGAGATACTGGACAAATTCGGCGTCGTCGTCGATAACCAGAATAACTTCGTTCATACAGCAGCCTCTCGCGGCGGCGCTGGTCGGGGCGCCAGGGACATCGACCGATCGTAAGCGACAGAGCGGATTATAACACATCCGTTTCGCTCTAACAATTCGTATCCGCTGGTGATTACCCACAAATGCTCAAGCCGCCGTCCCCGGCGGCGCCTCCTGCGCCGCACTAAAGTGGGCTTCGCACAGGACGGCGCGGCAGCGAGATGTGTGCAATCACCAGGTATCCAGTCTGCATCTGCCCGGCAGCGAGGATGAAAAACATGATCTGGGATCTTCTTTACTGGCTGCGACGTACTCCCTGGGACAGCGGACGCACACCACCGGAAGTGATCGACCTGGTGACGCGGCGCTTCTCAAAGGGCGGGCGGGCCATCGACATCGGCTGCGGGACTGGCGCCAACGTCGTGTACTTGGCCCGGCACGGCTTTAGCGTGCTGGGCATCGACATCTCGCGGCGGGCGATTGCCCTGGCGCGACGGCGGATGCAAGATGCCGGCGTGGCCGGCGATCTCCGCGTCGGCGACGTGACCCGGCTCGACCGGCTGGCCGAAGCGATCGTGTTCGACCTGGCCATCGACATAGGCTGCTTCCACGTCCTGTCTGCTAAACAGCGGCAGGCTTACGCCAGGGGTCTGCGCGATCGCGTGACGCGGGGCGCGGTGTATCTGCTGTATGCTTTCTTTCCATGCAAAATCGGATGGCGATCGATGGGTGTGCTGCCGGATGAGGTCGGTTCGTTATTCGCCGACGGGTTCCTGGTTGAGGATGTGACCGTCGGCGAGGATACCGCCAGCGGCCGCGCCTCGGCGTGGTACACGCTTGGGCGCGTTTAAGAGGATGCCTGGCCGGCCTGATCGAAGGGACAGGCTGAAGTGTTTACGAAAGGATTGACGTATCCTGATAGAGCGGCTATGATTCGGGCCATTCTCGATCAAGGATACGGCATGACGATTGGCCAAGAGGTCTTCAAGCGAGTGATGCGGCGCTGGGTGAACGGGGTGACGATTGTGACGACGCGCCGGGGCGATGCGGCGCATGGCTTGACGATTTCGGGTTTTATCGGCGTTTCGCTCGATCCACCGATGGTATTGGTATCGATCGGCCACAACCAGCATAGCTATACCTGGATCAAGGAAAGCAGGAATTTTGCAGTAAACTTTTTGCGAGCCGATCAGGCCGATCTATCCGATCTGTTTGCGGGCCGCATGTCCGAGACCGCCGATCGATTCGCGGGTGTTGCGTACCGATCCGAAGTCAGTGGCGCGCCGATCTTCGATGAATGCCTGGCCTGGTTCGATTGCCGGGTCGTTGCTGAGCATATCGTCGGCGATCACACGATTTTCATTGGCGAACTATTGGCCGGCGATGTCGTGAGCGATGCCGCGCCGCTGGTCTATTTCAATGGCGACTACCGCCGGCTGCTGATCGGTGAGATGGAGGCAGCGGTTGCTACGTCGACGAACGTTTGAGATACGGCTCACTCCACTTTGCGGCGATCCTTTGCCCAAGCCATTCTCCGGCCATGGCCCCGACCGGTGACACAGGCAGCGCCAGAAAGAATGCAGTCAATACGGGGATCAACGGCCAGACCGAGCCGGTCAGCATCTTGGCCCACAGCGCTTCGATCGGAAAGAAAGTGATCGCGAATACGATACCGGCAACCAATGGCCAGGCCGATCGATGCCCCAGCCGCGCAAAGCTGACATCGACAGCGATCGCCGACACGACCATTATCTACTTTTGCTTTTTCAGCGCGATCAGCGATAGGAACTCGAACACCAGATTCGAGGCCAGGATCGCCGTGATGTCGCCGTGGTCGTACGGCGGCGAGACTTCGACCAGATCGAAGCCCACCAGATCAAGCCCCTTTAGCCCGCGTAATAGCTGCAACGCTTGATAAGACGTGAACCCGCCGACCTCCGGCGTGCCGGTGCCAGGCGCGAAAGCCGGATCGACCGCGTCGATGTCGAACGAGACGTAAACCTTCTTGCCGGCTGCCCTGGCCTGAACCTCGTCGAGGATCGCCGGGATGCCGATCGACATCGCCTCATCGATTGTGATCACTCGCGCGCCCAGGTCGCGCGCGTCTTGTAGATCGTTCGCGGCGGACGTCGGCCCACGAATACCCACCTGGATGTACGCGCCGGTGTCGATCAGGTTCTCTTCGATCGCGCGGCGGAAGGGCGTGCCGTGCGAGTAGGGCCGATTGCCGAATTCGCTGTGCCAGGTATCGGGATGCGAGTCGAAGTGGACGACGGCCAGCGGGCCGTGTTTCCGGGCGTGGGCGCGCAGCAGCGGCAGCGCGATGGAATGATCGCCGCCCAGCGTGACGACGGTCACGCCCTCGGCGAGTATCGCGCCGACTTCGCGCTCGACGCTGGCGTAGGTGTCCTCGATGTCGACTGGGATGACGTCCACGTCGCCGTAATCGACGACCTTGAGCGCCTGGAAGGGCGCGACGGCCAGCGAATTGTTGTAGCCCCACAGCAGCAGCG
>JBOGUH010000450.1:0-7440 GCA_050695975.1 Anaerolineae bacterium | reverse complement strand
TACAGGTGCAGCCCGAACGGCTCGGCATCGAATTCGTAGGTGAACTCGCCGCCGACCGGCACCGGCTCCAGCCCATCCATGTTCGCCGGGTGGATGCCGTGAAAATGGATCGAGTGCGGGTGCGACGTGCCGTTGACGAAGTGCGCGCGCAGCCGATCACCCTCCGTGCAGCGCAGCACGGGGCCGGGCACACGCCCGTTGTATGTCCAGGCCGGGAAGAACACACCCGGCGCGATCTCGATCTCCTTCTCGCCGCCGAACATCTCGTACTCGCGCAGCGTCTGGCCGTTCGGCAGCGTGCTGACCTTGCCGTAGTCCCAGGCGTCCAGCATCGCGGTCGGATCGAAGCCGTTCGCGTTGTTCGGATCGACGTCGCCGGTCATCACGTTGCCGGCGTGCCCTTCGCCATGATCAAAGTAAGGATTGTTAGGCGGTGGGTCTTGTGGCGCTCGTGTCGCGGCCAGCGACGCGAGCCCTGCCGCGCCCAACACACTGGCTGTGCTCGCTTTGAGAAAGTTCCGTCTCGATACGTTTGACATGATGCTTGACTCCTCGTTTTATTTGACCTTCAGTAACTTGCCTGAATTCAAGAACACCGCCACGTCTGGCAGCGACTGCGCCGCCGCAGCGAGGATCGGCGTGAGAATGCCGATCGATGCCAGTGTGACGCCGGCGATGTTGAACAGCACACCGAACCCGATGTTCTGTCGGATCGTCCCAAACGTCCGCCGCGCGATGCGCACCGCCAGCGGCAGCGCCGACCAATCGTCGCGCATCAGCGCGATGTCGGCGGCTTCGATGGCCAGGTCGGCCCCGGCCGCGCCCATGGCGATGCCCACGTCCGCTTGCGCCAGCGCCGGCGCATCGTTGATGCCGTCCCCGATCATCGCCACGATGTGTCCCTGCGCTTGTAAGTGGCGCACGAAGGAGATCTTATCTTCGGGCAGCATCGCGCCGCGCGCTTCGATCTTCAGCCGATTTCCAATCGCTTCGACCGCGCGGTGATTGTCACCCGAGAGCAGGATCATCCGCCGCAGCCCCAATCGCTGAAGCTGATCGAGCGCCTGCGGGACTTCGCTGCGCAGTGTATCCGCTGCGGCGATCAACCCAATCAGCGTGTGCGGGGCGTCTCTCGAAGATCCCCGTAGCGCAGCGGAGGGGACAGATGCCGACGCAACCCCGACAACCGTTTTGCCTTCAGCTTCGAGTTTTGTCGTAACCCGATCGGCTGCCACATCGAACGCCACACCCTGTTCGCTCAGCCAACGCCGCGAGCCGAGCAGGATCGCGTGACCCTCGACGCGAGCCGACACGCCGCCGCCGACCGTCATCTCGAACGACTCCGGTTCGCGCACACTCAGGCCGAGTCGCTGCGCTTCGTGCGTAATCGCTTCGGCCAACGGGTGTTCGCTGTACTTCTCTACGCTCGCGGCAAGCGCAACCAATTTGCCAATGGGCGTATGCGCGTGATTCACGACTTTCACGTCGACGACACGCGGCTGCCCGATCGTCAGCGTGCCTGTTTTGTCCATCACCCACACGTCGGCGCGCGCCAGTGCTTCGAGATACAGTCCACCTTTGATCAGGATGCCGCGTCGCGCCGCCGCGCCGACGCTCGCCGTCACGGCCAGCGGTGTCGCCAGCGCAACCGCGCACGGGCACGCCACCACCAGCACCGCGATGCCCGTTTGCGGGTCGCCGCTGATCGCCGACGTGATCGCGGCGACGATCAAAATGGCGGGCAAGAATATCGCGCTGTAGCGGTCGGCGAATTTCTGGACCGGCGCTTTCGAGGCTTCGGCTTCTTCGACGGCCTTGGCGATTCGGCCCAGCAGGGTCTCCGCTCCGACGCGGATTACATTCGCCGTCAGCGCGCCGCGCTGGTTGAGCGTTCCGGCGAAGACTGCGTCGCCTGCCTGTTTCTCAACGGGCATCGACTCACCCGTGATCGCCGATTGATCCACGGCGCTGTGCCCATCGATCACGCTTCCGTCGGCGGCGATGCGCTCGCCGGGGCGAATGATCAGTACGTCGGCGGGCCGCAGGTCGCGGACAGGTATTTCCACATCGCTCCCGTCGCGCCGCACGCACGCGACATCTGGCGCGAGTCGCACGAGCGACTTGATCGCGTGCCGCGCCTGCGTGGTCGTAATCGTTTCAATCGTAGTCGCGATGCGCATGAAGAACACGATCAGCATCGCCGCGACGAACTCGCCCAGCGCCAGCGCAGCCAGGATCGCGATCGTCATCAGCAGGTCGGCCGTGATCTGGCGCTGGCGCAGCGCGCCGATCGCTCGGCGGGCAATCGGCCAGCCGCCGGCGAGGGCGGCGGCCAGCGTGAGCGGCCAGGGGATCGCCGAGAGGCCGTGAAGCCCTTCGCCGAGCAGTTCGACCAGTGCCAGCAACGACAGGCTGGCCAGGAAGATCATCGGGATCCACACTATCCAGCGATTGGGTTTGTCGGTTGGTTGGATAGTTCGATAGTTGGCTTCGCCGTCATGGATTTCAGCGGTGTAGCCGGTGGCGTTGACTGCCTTGACGATTGCGTGCGGCGTCACCAGATGCGGATCATAAGTGATTGTGCCGCGCTCGGCGGTGAGGATCACTCGCGCCGCAGTCACGCCGCTCAGCCCGTTGAGCGCCGATTCGACCGTGCGCACGCAGTCGGCGCAGTCCATGCCGCGAATGGTCAATTCGAGTGAGGTCGTGTGAGTCGCTGTCATAGCCATCTGTCTTAGCGACCCAGGCGCGGCAGGAAGCGGCCCGTCTGTTTCATGTAAGCGCGGTACTCGTCGCCAAATCGCTCGATCAACTTCTCTTCCTCGATCGGCGTGCGCATAACGAGGATGCTGAACCCCACGAGGCCCATCAGCACGATAAACCAGTTTGCCGCCATCAGGATGATGCCCGTGAAAAGCAAAGCCCCGAAGGAGTAGAGCGGGTGTCGAATCCAACGATAGGGCCCGTGCCTGACTAACGTGTGTTCTCGCCGGGTCACGACAGTATCGGTCACGTTGCGGCCCAGACTCCTGAACATCCAAACGATCAGCGGAATCGCGATCGCGCTCAGGCCGGCGCCCAGCCAGCGCACCCCGATCGGCAGCGGCAGCGCCGACCACTTCATCCATTCCGAATTGATCGCGTAGGCAAGGATCGAAAGCCACACGGATAGCCCAGCCAGCCGCAGCAGGATCATGATGGGTGTGCCTTCTTCGCGCCTGGAGATGCGTTCGTTCGAGGCGCGGGCGGCCTTGCTCCGATAATAGGCCGAGATAGTGAAGCCGGTTGCCAGCATGGCAATGATGAGGACTCTGAAGATGGTTTCGTCTGTCATGTCGCAGTCCTGTAACGTGCCACGTTGCGCTCTATACGGTCGCCTTGCGCCGCCGCAGCGACAATCGCCAGCTGCCTTCGCCGGCGACGCGGATGTCGCGCCGCTCGAAACGCCACCAGGCCAATACGGCGAAGAGCGCGGCAACCGCCAGCAGGCCAATGAACCAGCCTGCATTCAGCCCATCGATCGCCTTGCTGCTCTGATAGTAGTTGAACGGAGAGAATTTAACCGCCGTCTCCAGGTCGGCGCTGATGCGCGCCAGCGCGACAAGGAAATAACTGGCTATCAAGACAAAGCTGGCCGTCATGGCGGCCATTCGGCGCGAGGGCAGCAACATGCTTAACAATAGCGCGAGCGCGCCGAAGAACAGCAGCACCGCCAGCAGCGAGACGAAGGGCAGCGCGACCTCGCCCCAGCTCAGGCCCATCGACGTCTGGCCCATCAGGATGACGATGCCCAGCCAGGACAGGATGAGAATGGCGAGCGTGGCCGCGACCAGGGCCAGCAGGCGGCCGCCGAATAACGCCGTGCGGCTGACCGGATGAGCCAAGATCAGATCCAGCCTGCCGTTCTCCTCGTCGCTCGCCAGCAGGCCGCTGCCGACCAACACGGCGAAGGCGCCGAGGATGAGAGGCGCCATGAGGTCGAAGTATTGCAGGCCCAGGTATCCTTCCGGCGTGACTATCGAACTTGTGCTGAAATCGCCGAACAAGGCCATCAGCTCAGGCGGAAAGCTGCTCAGCAATTGTTCCATTTGATCCGCCTGGCTGACGATGGAATCGTAGAACGGCACGCTCATGAAGCCGAGCAGGAACATCGTGAGGCCCCAGCCGATGATTTGGCCTCGCAAGCCGGATAAGGCGTAGCGAAAAACGGTAGCCATCTTACTTTGCCTCCGCGCGATCGGCCTCGTAGTAGGCCAGGAAAATTTCTTCTAACGAAGGGCGCTCGGTTTCGAAATCTCTCACCGGGTAGGCGGCCAGCGCCTTGATTAGACCGTCCATCTTCCCTTCCACCTGCAGCAGCGCGCTTGTCCCGTCGTCGCGCCTCAGCAGTTTCACGCCGGGCAACGCGGCCAGCGCCTGGCTGTCGACCGGCTGCTCGAAGCGGACGCTGACGCGGCGCAGCGCGCGGTTGATCAGCGATTCGGTCTCGGCCACCTCGACGACCACACCACGCCGGATGATGCCGACGCGCCCGGCGATCGCCTCCACCTCGCTCAGGATGTGAGACGAGAAGAAGACGGTGGCCCCATCGGCGCGCGCTTCAGCGGTCAGGCGCAGCACCTCCTGCTGCACGAGCGGATCGAGACCGCTCGTCGGCTCGTCGAGCAGCAGCAATTCCGGCCGGTGCATCAGCGCCTGAACGATGCCCACTTTTTGCTTGTTGCCTTTTGACAGATATTTGATCGCTGGCTTGAGGTCGAGCTCGATCCGCTCGGCTATTCGGCGCACGAAGTTCCAGTCGGCTTTGCCGCCGCGCAGGTCGTTGAAATAGCGCAGCGCGCCTTCGACTTTCATGTTGTCGTCCAGACGCAGTTCGCCTGGCAGATAGCCGGCCCGGGCGCGCACGGCGACGGGGTCAGCCTGCGGGTCGATGCCCAATACGCGCAGCGTGCCGCCGTCGGGCCGGATCAGGTCGAGCAGGCAGCGGATGGTGGTCGTCTTGCCAGCGCCATTCGGGCCGAGGAAGCCGAAGATTTCGCCGCGCTGCACTTCAAGGTTCACACCGCGCAGGGCTTGGACGCTGCCGTAGGATTTGGTCAGCGCTTGAGCCATAATCACGATCGAGTTTGTCATGGGCATCTCCTCGTAGATGGCTGTTATGCTTCCGCGGTGACGAAGATGTTCGCCGCCAGTTCGCGACCGATCGTGTGGTCCGTTTTCCCGACTCGCACGCGCAGTGATCCGCCAAAGGGTTCCGCATCGACCAGCGTAATGCGCGCCTGCGGGCGCAGGCCCAGTCCGGCCGCGTACCGCAGCAGTTCGGGATCGGTGTCGGTGATACGGGCGATTTGCGCCGATTCGCCGTGTTCCAGATCTCTCAGGCACCTCTGCTCGATGGCGACCACGCTGCCATCTTTGGCCGGGATCGGATCGCCGTGCGGATCAACATGGGGATAACCCAGCCGCGCGGCGACGCGCTCTTCGAAGTCTTCGCTGATCACGTGCTCGAGCCGATCGGCCTCGGCATGGACTTCGTCCCACGAATAGCCCAGCGCTTCGATCAGGAACAGTTCGATCAGGCGGTGATGGCGGATGACTTCCAGCGCGATCTTTTCGCCGGCTTTGGTGAGCGTCACGCCCTGATAGGGGGCGTGACGCGCCAGTTTCATCTCGGTTAGCTTCTTGAGCATTCCGGTGACGCTCGCCGGTTTCACCGACAGCGCCCCGGCGATGGCATTCGTCGTCGCGCCGCCGCTGCGCTGCTGGAGCAGGTAGATGGTCTTGAGGTAATCTTCGATCTGGCGGCTGAGCTTCTCCATTTGGCGCTCCGCAATCTATTTTTAGGTGCACCTAAATTATACGCAGGATGGGCGGATTGTCAAGAAGCAAGTTTGTCAGCAGTTGCACTGCTGACACGCTGCTGCCGCCCTGCAACTGCGGCAGAACCAGCATGACTTGACAACAGTAGCGTGCACACGAATGGACAGGTAAGCGGGCCGCCTGCACGACAGCGGGCTGAGAGCCTTGCTACGAGAAGAGGGGGTGTATAATTCGAGCCATGACGCAAGCCGATCAAACCCTCGACATCCGCGGCGAGGTGTGCCTGTACACCACTGTCGAAACCCGGCTGACGCTGGAGGAGAGGGAGCCTGGCCCGGTGTGGCGGGTGGCGTGTTGATCATTCCGCAGGCCCTGTTTGACGAGATGCTGGCGCACCTGCGCGGCGATCTGACTCAGGAGCGCTGCGGCCTGCTGGCCGGTGTGGATGGCTGGGTGACGCGCGTGCTGCCGGTTCCCAACTCGCTGGGCAGCCCGTGGGCGTATCGCATGGACGGGCCGGAGTTCATCGCCGCGCTGAAGGCGTGTGACTTCGAGCCGCTGGCGATTTATCATTCGCACCCGTCTGGTCCGCCGACGCCGTCTTCCACCGATGTGGCCGAAGCGACGTATCCCGATTCGTATTATGTGATTGTGTCCTTCCACGTCGAGCCGCCGAGCGTGAGGGCGTTTCGGATTGTGGCGAAACGCGTGAGTGAGGTCGAGATAACAAATGACGAAAGGCGCGTTTTGCGGCGTTAACCCGGCGAAGGTTTCACGCTAACGCAGCCTTCGCAGGGTTGAATCTGTGTCTGCGAGGTGAGTGACGATGCGAGGACGGATCTATCGCTCAGGCGTTGCGCTATCGCTGACCGCTTCAGTCGCTGTGCTGACGTTCTTATTAGTGGAGCAAGTGGGTGGGCAGAGGATGCTGTCGGCGCTGGCGCAGTCGTGGCCGGAGTGGGCGCGACTGGGCGCTTCAGGCATCGGTGGCTACTTGCTCGGCTCGATCCCATTCGGTTTTATCGTGGTCGGCATGCTGCGCGAACGCGATATTACGACCGAAGGCAGCGGCCGCATCGGCGGGACGAACGCGATGCGCGCGGGGGGATTAGGCGCAGGCGCCCTGACGGTCGCGGGCGACGTGTGCAAGGGATTGGCGGCCATTTCATTGGCGCGTGCCCTGTTTCCAGGATCGATGTGGGCCGAAGTGCTCGCAGGCTGGGGCGCGGTGCTGGGTCACAACGCGCCTATTTATCTTGGCTTTCGCGGCGGAGCGGGCAGTGGTCCGAACATGGGCGTGGCCGGTGCGTTCTGGTCGCCTTCGCTGATCCTCACGCTGTTGTGCTTGCCGTTTTCTTATTTTGTGATCGGCTACGCGTCGGTGGGATCGCTGCTGATCGCGGGCGTGATCATCGCCATTTTTGTAGTGCGGGCTGCCTTGGGGCACGGGCCGGTCGAGTACATCTGGTACGGTATTGGCGCAGCTGTGTTCGTCGTTTACGCGCTGAGGCCGAACATCGAGCGGTTGATGAAGGGAACTGAGAAGCGGTTGGGACTACCGGCCCTGCAGCACAAAACACGGCAAGAAAGGTAAATGGACGCGCTTCGCGAAACTCACGC
>JBOGUH010000449.1:0-1531 GCA_050695975.1 Anaerolineae bacterium | reverse complement strand
GGTATACGTCGAGGGAGATGCAGACGTAAACGTTGCGCTTGGGTAGACAACGTCGTCGATGGAGTAGTCGGTTTGGTTGTCCTTCCAATCGATGCGATAGCGGTGGAACTCCGTGTACGTTAGACCTGCTATCATCGTGCTGGTTGGCCCGCCTGACGGTTCAAACCCGTCGCGTCCATAGGCCTGCACGAAGTCTTTCCCGCCGATGGTAATAAACAGCCGACTGGCGCCATGACAATCGATGGGGTCGCTGATAGGGCACGTGACGCTCAGCGGAGGAGCGCCAGGTCGGTTCTTCCGGCCGAACCCGATGTCGCCATTGCCCACCGAGATGGCAAACCGCGCGCGGATCTCGATGTCCCGACCCGGCACGGGAACCGTCAGAATGGATCGCGCAGAGGCCTGATCGAGCGTGATGAAACCGCCGCCAACCGTTGCCGTCGAAGAGCCGCCGCCGATCGGAGCGCTCATCCACTTTGTCGCATCCAGCTGCGCGCCATCAAAGTAATCCTCCAGGTAGGAGACCAGCCGGATTTCGCCGCCGCCCGTGTTGGCGACGAGGGTATGGCTGAAGATTCGGGTACCCGTCGGCGCCGTGCAGACTTCGAAATCAGAGACGAGCGTGTGTGTGATCGTCTCCGCTCCGGCGCCCTGAGCCAGGGCAGGCCGCGGCTGCCCGGCAGGCAGCAGGCTCACGACGGCGAGCAGGGCGCAAGCCGCCAGCGTAATCGCGGCAGCCATGCCAGGGATGCGCTGAGAGGAGCATTGAAGTGCTTTCATGGCTAGCTTACGACACAGCCTCATAATTCACTAAGAACCGGTGCGACGCGGCTGCCGCCGTCACCCAGGCGTACGCCTGGCCGTGGGCGCGATCGATGCGTCTAACAACCGCCTGGTCGTCCACGCGGATGTCAACCAGCCGCCGGCCATCGAAGGCAGCCGGAATCAATAGGCTCAGGGGTTCGGCGGCCGCGCCGGGCGCTTCGAGCGTGAAGGACAGCGTTGCCGACGCGCCATCCCAGTGAAGGCCGGTAAACGCTGCGTCGTGGCGGTTGTCGACGAAGGCCAGCCAGCGCTCCGCCGTCCAGATCGGCAGACCGCGTTCGCGCGCATACTCCAGGATACCGGTCAACCAGCGCTTCGCGTTTTGGTAATCCGGCTGATCAGTTGGCCTGAAGTCCATGTGATGCTGAACAGTCACAGCGGCATAGGCGCCGTCGAGGCAGCGCTCGATCAGCTCGCGGGCGACCCGGGCTGCTTGTTCGCCGTCCAGCCCGGCCCAGCCGCGATACGTCGTGGCCAGCCAGTGTTCGTCGGCCAGCTGCGTCGGTTGTTGGTAGACGTCGATGATCTGGCCGCGCTCGTCGACGAATTTCATCGGCAGGCCACTGCCGATGAAGTGGCCGGCCGGCCACGATCCGTCGGCGGCGCGGAAAGCCGGTCCGACGTGGTAGTAGTCGACGTTCATGCGGAATCCGCGCTTCGCCTGCACACGGGCGGTTTCGACCCAGCCGTTCCACAAGATGCGGTG
>JBOGUH010000448.1:0-11713 GCA_050695975.1 Anaerolineae bacterium | reverse complement strand
GTGCTGGACTTTGTTGAATTCCTTGAAAACAAGACGGCATCACCCCGACCACGCCGCAACCCGATCGGGCTGCTGGCCGATCTTAATATTGACATCACGGAAGAGGATATTGCCGAGGCGCGGCGCGAAATGTGGGGTAATTTCCCTAGAGACATCGAGCTATGAGCGCTGTAGTGGCGGATACCCACGTCACCACCGATCTCTTCACGCGTATCTTCGTGCGCGGTCCGGCCGGCAGCGGCAAGACGACGCTCGCCGTCGCCCGGCTGCGCGCGCTGCTCGAAGCCGGCGTGCGCGGCGACTCGATCCTCGTCCTCGCCCCGCAGCGATCGCTGCTCAAACCGTATCAGGACGAATTGCGCAAATCCGATCTGCCGCCGGGTGGCCAGGTCGAGACGCTGACGATCGGCGGCCTGGCTCGCCGATCGGTCGATCTGGCCTGGCCGGCCATCGCCGAGGCAGCCGGCTTCGCCCACCCCGATCAGCCGCCGATCTTCCTCACGCTCGAGACGGCGCAGTATCACATGGCCCGCATCGTCGAGCCGCTGATCGTCGAGCGGCTGTACTTCGACGACGTGCATCTCTCGCGCAGCCGCCTGTACTCGCAACTGCTCGACGGCCTGAACAAGGCTGCGTTGGTTGGCTTTCCATACACCGAGATCGGCCGCCGCCTCGCCGCGGCGTGGTCGGGCAAGGAAGCGCGCGGTCGGGTATTCGCCCAGGTGCAGGACTGCGCCAATCGGTTTCGCGAATATTGCTTCGACAACAACCTGCTCGACTTCTCGCTGCAGATCGAGCTCCTGGTCAACCACCTGCTCAAGTCTGACTGGTTCCGTGACGATCTCTTCGGTCGCTTTCGCCACCTGATCGTCGATAACCTCGAAGAGGACACGCCGGTTACGCATGATCTGCTGCGCGCATGGATCCCGCGCGCCGAGTCCGCGTTGATCTGCAACGACACGGACGCCGGTTATCGATCCTTTCTCGGCGCCGATCCGGCTTCAGCGTGGGACCTGAACGAGTTGTGCGATCAGACGGTCAAACTGGTCGATTCGTACGTCACCTCGATCCACCTTCGCGCGCTGGAATACGCGATGGAGCACGCGCTGTCTGCGTCAGGCGCGCCCCGCCGCCGCACGCAGGGTGACGCCCGCCTGGCGCTCGAATTCGGCGGCGGCCGCTTCCACCCGCAGATGCTCGATTGGGTCGCGCAGCAGATCGATCGCGCCGTGAATGGTGAGGACGTCTCACCTGGCGAAATCGTCGTCCTCGCCCCGTTTCTCTCCGACGCGCTGCGCTTCGCGCTGACGGATCGTCTTGATCGCCTCGGTATTCCGACTCGTTCGCTCAGGCCCTCGCGCGCGCTGATCGACGAGCCTGCTGCGCGTGGCCTGCTGACGTTATCGTCGCTCGCCCATCGCGATTGGCGCCTCGTCCCGCCCAGGCCGGATGTGGCGCACGCGCTGGCGCTGTCGATCGACGGGCTGGATCCGGCGCGGGCGCACTTGCTGGCCGAGCGGGTCTACCACGTGGCCGACGGCGCGCCGTCGCTGCGATCGTTCGATCATCTGCGGTCGGATTTCCAGGATCGCATCGGCTACGAGATCGGCGCGCGCTTCGAACGGCTGCGCGCCTGGCTGAATGAGTACGGCGCAGCGCCCGCCTCGACGCTCGATCACTTTATGAGCCGCCTGTTCGGCGAAGTGCTCTCGCAGCCGGGCTACGGCTTTCACGCGGAACAGGGCCGTGCGCGGTTCGATCGGGGCCGGGTCGCCGCGCAGATGATCGAATCGGCGCGCAAGTTTCGGCGCGTGATCGCGCCCGATCCATTCGATGCCGCCGATGCGCTATCGATCGGCAAGCCGTACGTCGATATGGTCAGCGAGGGCGCGATCGCCGCGACGTACGTCGAGCCGCCGCGCGAGCAGCCGCAGGCTGCGCTGCTCGCGCCCGCGTATACCTTCCTGCTCAGCAATATGCCGGTGTCCGTCCAGTTCTGGTTGAACGCGGGAAGCCCGGCCTGGTGGGAGCGCCTGTATCAGCCGCTGACGCATCCGTACGTGCTCAGCCGCCAGTGGGTCGAGGGCCGCAAGTGGACAGACGAGGAAGAACAGGCGGCGCGGCGCGACACGCTGCTGCGATTGGTGCGTGGCCTGCTGCGTCGCTGCCGGAGCAAAGTCGTGCTGGCGTACAGCAGCTTGAACGAGCAGGGCTTTGAAGAGCGAGGGCCGTTGTTGACCTTGATCCAACAGGTGTTGAGAGAAGATTAGGGGACGCGGATGAACGCAGATTGCGCAGATTTTGATCCTTCACAGGGGAGGAAATCATGTCCGCGCCGGCCTTCGCGCACACTGACGTGACTGAGTTGATCATCAAGGGTTTCTACCGCGTTTACAACGAGCTGGGATATGGCTTTCTGGAGAAGGTGTACGAAATGTTTTCTCCACGACCTGCGCAACTCAAGATACTCGATTACGTCGGCACAGGCGGTCGGATGGGTGTGTCCGCCGTCCCCGGGTCGGGCAAGACCGTCACGCTGTCGGCGCTCGCCGCCCAGTTGGTGAAAGAGAAAATCCGGGACGACGAAGAAGTCTTGATCGTCACCTTCGCCAACTCCGCCGTCGATAACCTCACGCACCGCATTCGCGACCTTCTCCAGCGCGAAGCCGGCCTGCTGCCCGAGGTCGGTTACCGCGTCCGCACGCTGCACGGCCTGGCGCACGACATCCTGCGCGATCGCCCGGCGCTGCTGGGACTGCCCGAAGATTTCGACATCATCGACGATCGCATCTCGACGCAGATCCTCGATGACATCGTCGCCAATTGGCTGCGGTCGGCATCTGGAGATGCCTCCTACAACTACTTCGTCGATCCGCAGATCGACGAGAACCGCCGCAAGTGGATCGAGCGCGAGCGCTGGCCGGGGTTGGTCGCTGCGGTCGCTGGCGCGTTCATTCGACGCGCCAAAGACTTGCAGATGACGCCGGCCGCCGTCCGCGAGCGGATGCCCTCATTCGAGGGCGACTGGCTGCTCAGCAAGATGTGCCTCGACATCTATGAAGACTACCAGCGCGCGTTGGCGGCGCGTGGCGGCGTCGACTTCGACGACCTGACGCGCCTGGCGCTCGAAGCGCTGCAAATCGACGCCGACCTGTTGGCCCGGCTGCAGCGCAAGTGGCCGTACGTCCTCGAAGACGAAGCGCAGGACAGCAGCACCTTGCAAGAGAAAACCCTGCGGCTGCTGACCAACGGCGGCAACTGGGTGCGCGTCGGCGATCCCAACCAGTCGATCAACACGACCTTCACCACATCTGACATCCGCTACCTCAACCAGTTCCTCGACGAGGAAGACGTGGTCGAGTGCCCGCTGCTGCACTCGGGCCGCTCGATGCAGCGCATCATCGACCTGGCGAACACCCTGGTCGATTGGACGGCAAGCGATCATCCTAACTCGACCGTCCGTGAGCGCGCTTTTCGACCTCAACGCATCGAGCCGGTTCCGCCCGACGATGCGCAGCCCAACCCGACTGACACGTCCGACCTGGTCGTCCGGCTCTACAATGAAGCGCTCTCGCCGGAGAAGGAACTCGACATCGTCGTCCGCTCGATCGAGCGCTGGCTGCCGGAACACAAAGATCAGACCGTTGCCGTGCTGGTTCCTGACAACACGCGCGGTTTCAAAGTCAGCGAGAAACTCAAAGCCGCCGGCATCGAATACGACGAACTGCTGCGCAGCACCTCGTCGACGCGCGAAGCGGCCCGCAAACTGTCTCACGTCCTGCGCTATCTGTCCGCGCCGCTGTCAGGATCGTTCCTGTCCAAATTGTTCGAGGTGTACAGCCGGCCTGACCCGGCCGATGAAGCGGATCCGCAGCGCATGAAGGATCGCAAAGCGACCCTGACCGGCCTGCGCCGGCTCGATCAGGTTGAGTCGTTCATCTGGCCGCGCCCCGACCTCGACTGGCTGGCCGCTTTGCCGACCGCTTCTGATCCCGCGATCCATGCCGAGTTGATCGATTTCCGCGAAGTGGTTCGACGCTGGCTGAGCGCATCGGACTTGCCGATCGACCAGCTCATTTTGACTGTCGCGCAAGACCTGTATCGCCACGGCGACGCGGATCAGATCGCGCGAGAACTGGCGCTGGCTCACAAGATCGCGGTCGTGCTGCGCCGCCTGTCCGACGATCGACCGGATTGGCGCCTGCCCGATCTGGCTGCCGAACTCGATCGCGTCGCCAACAACGAGCAGCGTTTCCTCGGATTCAGCGAAGATGATTTGGGCTTCTCGCCGCGACCGGGCCGCGTCACCGTCGCTACGATGCACAAGGCAAAAGGTCTGGAGTGGGGTCGAGTATACCTGCTCGGCGTGAACACCTACGATTTTCCATCGGCCCTGCCAGGTGATACCTATCGCGGCGAGACGTGGTACGTGCGCGGCGGGCTGAATCTCGAAGCGGAAGCGATCGGGCAACTGGAGACGATGTCAAAGGGCGGCGGTTACGTTCCTGGTGTTGCGACCCATGAGGCGCGGGTGGAATACACCGAAGAGCGACTGCGCCTGCTGTATGTCGGCATCACGCGGGCGAAGCGCGAGTTGATCATCACCTGGAACACCGGTCAGCGCGACGACAACCCGCGCCAGGCCGCCGCGGCGTTCTTGGCCCTATACACGTATTGGGAATCAATGCAGTCCTTGGACGCAGATTAACGCAGATTGCGCAGATTTTGATATGTCTCTACCCCCCAACTTCCAGTTCTCGCAAGCCAGCCTGAACGACTACGTCGACTGCGCGCGCCGCTTCCAGCTGCGCTACGTACTGGAGCAGGAATGGCCGGCCGTCGAATCCGAGCCGCTGATCGAGCGCGAACGCCTGGCCGACTTAGGCCGCCGCTTCCATCGACTGGTGCAGCAGCATGTCCACGGCTTGCCCGTCGAGCAGCTGACCCGCTCCGCCTCCGCCGATCCTGATCTGGCCAGATGGTGGAGTAACGACCTGAGATTGGAGATTGGAGGTTGGAAAGATGTGGGAGGCGACTCCAGTCGCCGATTGGCACTGCCAACCAATCGCCAAGCTGAAGTCACTCTCTCTATACCCTTTGGTTCTCACCGGCTGATTGCTAAGTATGATCTGCTGGCGACCGGCGATGACCGGGTGGTGATCGTCGATTGGAAGACCGAACGCAGGCGGCCCGATCGCGCCTCGTTATCGCGCCGATTGCAGACGCGCGTGTATCGCTACGTGCTGGCGAAATCCGATCCGTCACTCAGGCCCGAGTCGATCGAGATGGTGTACTGGTTCGCCGAGTATCCGTCTGATCCTGAAGTCCTCGTTTACGATTCCGCTCAACTCGCTGCGGATGACAAATACCTGCACGAACTGGTCGCGGGGATCGAACGTCGAACCGAAGACATCTGGCCGCTGACGCCCGACGAGCGCAAGTGCCGCTTCTGCACGTATCGCTCGCTGTGCGAGCGCGGCGTCGTCGCCGGCGTGGCGGAGGCGGATCCGATCGACGTCGATCTGGAAATCGATCTCGAGGAGATCGACGAGATTGCCTACTGAGCTTGCCTTCCGGATGTCTCAGCCCGCAGAAGGAGAAGCGTCATGCTGCGCAGACTGATGTGTTGCGCCGCATTGCCGCTATCGGATCGCTGCCAGAGCAACTCAACAGTGTCGTCGTCAGGGCGACCCGGCTAGTCGACGATATATCCGCTGTTCGCGAGCGGTGGCTGGGCGCCCTGACGTTGATACGCATCGTGTTACTCATCTGGGTGGCGGCGACCTACGTAGCGCTCGTCTATCGCTGGCTGTCCAGCGGCTGGCGAATGCTACAGGGATTGCCGGCCGGTTAGTTGGCGCTTGAATGTGGCTTGAGCCTTCTCCAGCCGAGACCCCCGAATCCCTCCGCGCCGCCGTCGGCGGGCATCCGCTGGTGGCCGAGCTGCTCGCGCGCCGCGGGCTGACCGATCCGGTCACGGCGCTGGGCTTCCTCGATCCCGAACGCTACACGCCTGCGCCACCCCCGGCGCTGCCCGATCTCGAACTCGCCGCGCGGGCGCTTTACGACGCCGTCCTGCGCCGCCGCCGCATCCTGGTGTGGGGCGACTTCGACGTCGACGGGCAGACGGCGACGGCGCTCCTCGTCTCGATGCTGCGTGATCTGGGCGCGCACGTGGCCTATTACGTGCCGCAGCGCCTGACCGAATCGCACGGCATCCGGGTCGGCTCACTCGATCGATTGCTGGGCGCTCAGCACGTCGACGTACTGTTGACGTGTGACACCGGCATCGCCGAACACGAGGCAATTGCGCACGCCAAAGCGCGCGGACTGACTGTTCTCGTGACCGATCACCACGACTTGCCCCCCACGCTGCCCGCTGCCGATGCGCTGGTTAACCCTAAACGTCTGCCGGCCGGACACTCGCTCCGAGACTTGCCCGGTGTCGGTGTGGCCTTCAAGTTGGCACAGCAGGTTCAATATCTGGCCGGGGATGTGAGAGGCGACTCCAGTCACCGACCATCGGCATCTGGAGATGCCTCCTACAAAGCTACCTCCTACATTGACTTGGTTGCCCTGGGCATCGTCGCCGATGTGGCCCGGCAGGCCGGCGACACACGCTACCTTTTGCAACTCGGCCTCGATCGACTACGGCGGCCACAGCGGCTTGGACTTCAAGTGCTGATGCAGTTCGCCAAACTCGATCCGGCGAACTTATCGGCAGAGCATATCGGCTTTGCGCTGGGGCCGCGCCTGAATGCAATTGGCCGCCTGGGCGATGCGGCGCTCGCCGTAGAACTGTTGACGACAACCGACTTGACCCGCGCGCGGATCATCGCCTCGCAGATCGAAGGGCTGAACAATCAGCGCCGCAACCTGACCGAGCAGGTGTATGCTGCGGCGCAGGAGCAGATCGCCAGAGACCCATCGCTGCTGGATGGCGCGGCGTTGGTGCTGTCCAGCCCGCACTGGCACCCCGGCGTGATCGGCCCGGTGGCCAGCCGCCTGGCCGAGAAGTACATCCGCCCGACCGTATTGCTCGTTACGTCCGAACAGGGTCTGGCACGCGGCTCCGCGCGATCTGCCCCAGGCGTCGATATTTCGGCGGCATTGCACTCGATCCGCGACCGGCTGACCGGCTTCGGCGGGCATCCGGGCGCGGCAGGCTTGTCGCTGCGCGCCGACGACATTTCGATTTTTCGGCGCGCGCTGTCGCGCGCAGTCGATGCCATCCGGGATCGGGCAGCCGCGCCGGCCGGCACCTCGATCGATGCCTTCGTTTCGCTCGATGAATTGACGCTCGAGCTGGCGCAGCAGATCGAGCGATTGGCGCCGTTCGGCGAGGGCAACCCGCCGGTCACGCTGGCCGTGCGTGACGTGACGATCGCCGATGCGCGGACATTTGGACGGCGCGGCGAGCATCGCCAGGTGACGATCGAAGACGGGCAGGGGGTCGCGCGGCAGATCGTCTGGTGGCGCGGCGCGGACGAGGATTTGCCCGAGGGCCGCCTCGACTTGGCGCTGACGATCAAGGGCACGGACTATCGCGGCGCGCAGGCACTCTCGATCGAGTGGATCGCTGCCAGAGTGATCGAAGCGGCGCCGATCGAAGTCGCCGCGCCATCGATTGAGACGATTGACTGGCGTCGCATCACGGATGTAGCGAACCGCGTTCAGGCGTTGGCCGCGCACGGCGACGTGATGGTATGGGCCGATGGCGATCTGCCGTCGAACGTGCCGGCGCGGCGTCGAACCGAACTCGCACCGGCGGGGGCTTTGGTCATCTGGCGCGCACCGGTCGGGCCGAAGGAGTTGGAAGCGGCGCTGATGCAGGTATCGCCTAAGACCGTCTGTCTGTGTGATGAAGATGGAATCGACGATCGACTGGATGCGTTCACCAAACGACTGGCCGGATTGTTGAAGCACGATCTGAATCGGCGCGAGGGCCGCGTCGATGTGTCGCGCTTAGCGGTGGCGGCCGGTCAGCGGCCGGCAACCGTGCGCAAGGGGATCGAGTGGCTGGCGGCGAAAGGCCAGATCGCGATTGTGGAAGGTGACGGTGACGAGCTGCGTATCGGGGCGGGGGAGGGCGCTCCGGACGCGAACGCGGAAGAGATCGGATTGCAGTTGGCGGCGCTGCTGGCGGAGACCGCAGCGTATCGCGCGTATTATCGTCGAGCCGACGCGCAGAAGTTGATCGTCCGCGAGTAAAACAAAGGTGACGGGACGCGGATTAACGCAGACACATGCGGTGCAGCGGAACGTCCCGTGAACGCTGATAAAAGCAAAGAATCAGCGTGAATCTGCGCAATCTGCGTCCATTAAATCTGTTTGCGGGACACCCGGCCCCATCGCCGGTTTTGCTGTGTATAATTCGCGACCGTTGCTAGCGCTTACACGATCGAGAGGTTGAGGGATAATGGACGAAGCAGCCAAGAAAACCGTTCTGCGCTGGTTCACCTATGGCCTGCACGCCGTCACCGCTGCGCACGGCGGCGATGTCGCGATGATGACCGCGAACTTCCTCACACAGTCCGCCTTCACGCCGCCGCACGTGACAGTGGCGGTGGAGATCGACAGCAAGACACATCGGTTGATCGAAGCGAGCCAAGCCTTTGCCATCAACGTGTATGGAGCCGATCAGCGCGAACTGGCCGGGCAATTGGGCAAGCGATCTGCGAAAGCGCCGAATAAGAGCGAAGGCATCGCCTGGCGTGCGGGGCCGGTCACCGGCTCGCCCATTCTCGAGTCGTGTATCGGTTGGGTGGAATGTCGGGTGACGGGATCGCTGCCCTCCGGCGATCACACGGTCTACGTCGCAGAAGTGGTGGAGGCCGGAATCCATCGAGAGGGGACACCGCTGACGATGGCAGAGGCTGGATTCAGGCATTCAGGGTAGATGAGTTGTGTTATACTCCATGCCGCTCATTTAAGAACTCACCTTACGCAATTCTGTCACTCTGAGCGAAGCGAAGAGTCTCTTTTAAGCCGAAAACTGAGATTCTTCACTTCGTTCAGAATGACAATGCGTAACATGAGTTAAGAAGAAATTGGTCCCGATCGGTAATCGATGCATGAAGTGACACTGCTGGTCAATATCGCCGTGGCATTAGTGGTGGCTTTCTTCGGCGGGCTGATCGCACGACGCATCGGCCTACCCACGATCGTTGGCTATCTGCTGGCAGGGATCGTGATCGGCCCGTTCACTCCGGGGTTCGTCGGCGATGTGGAAACGATCAGCCAGTTGGCCGAATTGGGCGTGATCTTTCTCATGTTCGGCGTCGGCCTGCAGTTCTCGTTCAGCGACCTCTGGAAGGTGCGCGACATTGCGATACCCGGCGCACTGGGCCAGATGGCGCTCGCCACCCTGCTGGCCTTTGGTCTCAGCCAAGCATGGGGGTGGTCGACATCGGCCGGTCTCGTACTGGGTCTTGCCACCTCCATCGCCAGCACGGTTGTCCTGCTTCGAGGCCTGATGGACAACGGTTTGCTGAACACGCCGCATGGGCAGGTAGCGGTCGGCTGGCTGGTCTTGGAAGACCTGGCGACGGTGATGATCCTGGTCTTGATGCCGGCCCTGGCCCATACCTCCGGCGCATTCGACTGGCAGAACCTTGCTCTGACCTTGCTGAAAGCAGCCGTGTTCGTGCTACTCGTGCTGTTTGTGGGTACAAGGCTGATACCCTGGTTGCTGCTTCGCATTGCCCATAGCCGATCTCGGGAGCTGTTCATTCTGGCGATTCTGGCGATCGCTCTGGGCACGGCACTCAGCGCGGCAGAACTCTTCGGTGTCTCACTGGCACTGGGCGCCTTCGTGGCCGGAGCTGTCGTCAGCGAATCGCCGCTCAGTCATCAAGTCGGGGCCGACGTCTTGCCTTTCCGCGAGGCATTTTCCGTCCTGTTCTTCGTCTCAATTGGAATGCTCGTGGATCCCAGCTATCTGCTCGACAACATGGGCCCTATCCTGGCGTTAACCGGCCTGATTGTGATCGGTAAATCATTCGTGACCACCCTGCTGGGTTTTCTGTTTCCTCGGCCAGCTCGCACGGCGCTGGTCGTGGCTGCTGGACTGAGCCAGATCGGCGAATTTTCGTTCATTGTGGGTCAGGCAGGCGTATCGCTCGGCCTGCTCGATCAAGACCAGTATTCCCTGATTTTGGCCGGCGCGCTCTTGTCCATTACTCTGAATCCGCTGATGTTCCGGCTCATCAACCCGGTGGAAAAGTGGCTGCACCGTTTTCCGGCATTGTGGAAGTTGCTGGATCGGCACGGCCCTGCACCCGTTCCACTTGAGGAATCCATTGCCAGCCACGTCGTCATCGTCGGCCACGGGCGCGTGGGTCGTCACATCGTCAATGTGTTAGGACAGCTCACAATACCGCATCTGGTAATCGAAGCGGATGCCGAGTGGGTCGAAGAACTGGATCGGCGAGGCGTGTCCAGCCTGTTTGGCGACGCAGCCAACTCTGAGGTGCTCACGCATGCAGGGTTAAGCCGCGCCCGTGCGCTCGTCGTCACGCTGCCAGACGAAGCCGCCAGTGAATTGGTCGTCGCCGCGGCGCGCGAATTAGCGCCTGAACTGCCCATCATCGCCCGCACCGCGACAGAACAAGGCGTGAAGCGACTCGCGCAACTCGGCGCTCAGCACGTCATCCACCCCGAGCTGGAAGGCGGTCTCGAAATCGTGCGGCATACGCTCCTACAACTGGGCTTCCCACTGCGAGAGGTTTATCAGTACGCCGATGCGGTGCGCCACGATCATTACGACGTGCAGGTCAACACTGAGGAAGAACATCGGTTGCTACACGATCTCCTCGATGCTGTGGGCAGCATCGAGATCACATGGCTGCGGCTGCCCCCGGGCAATCCGCTGGTGGGTCAGATGCTGGCGGAGGCGAACCTGCGTGCCCGAACAGGCGCCTCGGTGGTAGCGATCATGCGTGACGGGCAGTTGATGGCCAATCCAAAGTCGACGACGGTTTTCGAAGCCGGGGATCGAATCGGTCTGATTGGCGACAGGGAGCAGATCGAAGCCGCTGAGAAGCTGTTGGGTGTGTCCGATGCAGGAGGCTCGGCTGCTGGGCCAGAAAACGTGGAAGCTCAAACTCGCACACCCTAAGCTACCATGACCTGCCCGCGCATGTATTCGGGGGCAGGCTTTTCGCAAAAGGCACGTATCGGATATGGAGATCATACGCGTTCTGATCTTCGTTCTCGGTGTCGCCCTCGTGGCTGTCACCGTGCGGTCTGCCATACGAACCTTCGTGCTGCCGCGCAGCGCAAACGACCCGCTGACTCGTGTCGTGTTCTTGACCATGCGCCGCCTGCTCCCTGGTCCTCGGATCGGTCGTTAAGCTATCGCCCTGGGTCGTTACTTCGCCGCTGAGCGAATCGGCTAGTGCCTTGACCATCTCATTCTGCGGGGTTCGGGGGGCAGTTGCACTGCCACCCGCCGCAGTGCAACTGCGGCGGGAACTGCGCAAGACTTATTCGTCAAGGCACTCGTCTGGCTACGCTTCAGCCGTCTCCAGCAGTCCGTTCGCCACCGCATACCCCGCTGCCTGCCCGCGCGAAGCGACGCCCAACTTGGCCAGGATGTTGCTGACGTGGCCTTCCGCCGTCTTCTCGGTGATCGACAGCGTGGCGGCGATCTGCCGGTTGGTCATGCCGCGCACCAGCAGCTCCAGCACTTCGCGCTCGCGTGGCGTGATGC
>JBOGUH010000447.1:0-2698 GCA_050695975.1 Anaerolineae bacterium | reverse complement strand
GTCGAGCTGCCCAACGAGAAGAACCCGGCCCGCGCCGTCGACACAATTAAGCAGACCGGCCGGCTGGAGTTCGTCGCGGTCGGCAGCCAGTTCTTCAACGATGGCGAGATCCTGCGCACCTCGCTCAGCCCGACGCCGACGATCGTTTCGACTGCCACACAATCGATCGGCACGGCGGGTCTCCTGACCGGCACGGTGACGCCGACGGCGACGCCAACACCCACGGCGACGCCCGAAGTCACCGGCGCCGCATCGATCACGCCAACCGCCCTGCCGCCAGGCATCGATCCGCTCGAAGCTCAGTTTGGCCCGGTCTACGAGACGCTGTTCACCGGTGCGCAACTCAGGCCGGAAGCGCTGCAGATCACCGCGGGACAGACCGGTCAAGGGCCGGCGGTCGCTTTTGAGCTCACACCGGACGCGGCGCAGCTCTTCGCCAACTACACGGCGTCGAACGTAAGCGGTTTCCTGTGCATCGTGCTCGACAATCGCGTCAACTCCTGCCCGCGCATCGAGTCGTCGATCCCGGGCGGTCAGGGTACGATCACCGTCGGCAGCGGCGGCCTCGAAGAGGCCCAATCGCTGCTGACGCTGCTGCGCTACGGCGCGCTGCCGGTGTCGCTCCGCGTGGTGCAGAACCGCACCATCGGCCCGACGTTGGGCACCGAGTCGATCAACGCCAGCGTCGTCGCCGGCGTGATCGGCTTGTCGGCGGTGGCCGCCTTCATGATCTTGTACTATCGACTGCCTGGCGCGATCGCCGTGCTGGCGCTGCTGCTGTATACACTGACGCTGTTCGCGCTGTTCAAGGTGATCCCGGTCACCTTGACGCTGCCCGGCATCGCCGGCTTCATCCTGTCGATCGGCGTGGCGGTGGACGCCAATATCCTGATCTTCGAACGGATGAAAGAGGAACTGCGCGCCGGACGGCGGCTGGATATCGCGGTCGACGTCGGCTTCGAACGCGCCTGGCCTTCGATCCGCGATTCGAACTTCTCGACGTTGATCACGTGCGCGATTCTGTTCTGGTTTGGCAGCGCTTTCGGCGCGAGCATCGTCAAGGGCTTTGCCGTCACGCTGGCGCTGGGCGTGGGGGTCAGCCTGTTCACGGCGATCCGCGTCACGCGCACCTTGCTCCACCTGACGATGGATCGCGCCGATCTCGAAAAGCGGCATGGGCTGTTTGGAGTGTAGCCATGTTCAATATTGTCCGTAGGCGATACTGGTATTTCGGTTTGTCATTGCTGATTATCGTACCGGGGCTGGCGGCGCTGCTCGTGTTCGGCCTGCCGCTGGCGATCGATTTCACCGGCGGGTCATTGCTGGAATTGCAGTTCAACGGGGCGCTGCCGTCGGAGGATGTTATCCGCGAGGTGTACGGGCAGTTCGGCGTCGAAGTGGGCGCGGTTCAGACCACGAGCCAGAACAGCATGCAGATCCGCAGCGAAGAGATTGATGATCAGATGCGCGCTCCGATCGAGCAGGCTTTGCGCGATCGCGGCTATGATTTCGACGAAGGCAAAAGCCAGTTCAGCTCGGTCAGCGCAGCGATCAGCGGCGAGGTGGTGCGCCAGGCAGCGCTGACGGTGGCCATCGCGGCCAGCGGCATCCTGCTCTACTTGTGGTACGCCTTTCGGCAGCTGCCGCACGCCTTCCGCTACGGAACGGCGGCTATCCTGGCCATGCTCCACGACGTGGCGGTGGTTGTGGGCAGCGCGGCGATCTTCGGCTGGCTATTCGGCTGGCAGGTCGACGCGCTGTTCCTCACCGCGCTGCTGACGGTGATCGGCTTCTCGGTGCACGATACGATCGTCGTGTTCGACCGCATCCGCGAGAATCTGATCCGCCGGCGCGGCCTGCCGTACGAGGCGATCGTCAATCACAGCATCGTGCAGACGCTCGACCGGTCGATCAACACGCAGCTGACGGCGTTCTTGACGCTGCTGGCGCTGGCGCTGTTCGGCGGCGCATCGATCTTGCACTTTGTCGTCACGCTGATCATCGGCATTCTGAGCGGCACGTATTCGTCGATTTTCAACGCGGCGCAGATATTGGTCGTATGGGAGAACCGCGAGTGGCGGTGGTGGTTCCGCCGGAAGAAAGCAGCGCAGCAGGTGGCATAAAAGAGTAGAGATCGATTCCAAAGTGCTCTCGCAGCATGGCCGCGTATTCTTCCTGGCTGTCGAGCAGGCGCTCCCGGCGATCGCCCCTCGCGGTGACGATCATCTTCATGTCGCTCAACGTGATCCGGCCTTCCAGCGTCGCGCGTGAACAGATGCGCCGCTGAGTGAAATGTGAATCCGGCGAGGTTTGCTGGTAATGGCACATGAATGTCCAGGTTTTCGAACGGCACGGCCAGCAGGTGGGCCAGATGCAGTGCGCGCAGCGTTTCAGCCGTCGCTGCGAGCGGGCCGTGATAATCAATTCGTCGCAGGTAGGCCGTGATGTCTATCATGTGTGATGTTGCCCGCCCGGTTACAGTCAGATCAAAACCAGCCTGTGTGATGATCAATCAGTGGGAAGGTCTCGCCAAAGATCAGGTTTCGGACGTGATCACCCGACAAGAAGATGTGCGGGAAGCCCAGATCAATCGGACTGGCGTCGCTCAACCGTTGCAATTGCTCTTCCGACAATTCAAACTCCAGACAGCCCAGGTTATCCCTGATTTGCGATTCCTTCCGCGCGCCGAGGATGGGAA
>JBOGUH010000446.1:0-2366 GCA_050695975.1 Anaerolineae bacterium | reverse complement strand
GGCCCGATCAACGCCATCGTCGCCGCCTGCGCCACGGGCACGCAGGCCGTCGGCGAAGCCGCCGAGACCATTCGGCGCGGCGCAGCGACGCTGATGATCGCCGGGGGCGTCGAAGGTCTGATTCGCGACGTGTCCATCGCCAGCTTCAGCGCCATGCGGGCGCTGTCCACCCGCAACGAGTCGCCCGAAACCGCCTCGCGCCCGTTCGACCGGACGCGCGATGGCTTCGTGCTCAGCGAAGGCTGCGGCCTGCTCGTCCTGGAGCAGCTCGAGCATGCGCGGCGGCGCGGCGCGCGCATGTATGCCGAAGTGTTGGGCTACGCCAGCTCGTCCGACGCCTACCACGTGGCCGCGCCCGATCCGACCGCCGCAGGCGCGATCCGCGCCATGAAGTGGGCGCTGCGTGACGCCCGGATCGATCCCGGCGAGGTCGATACCATCAACGCCCACGGCACCTCCACGCCGATCAACGATGCCGTCGAGACACTGGCGATCAAGACAGTCTTCGGCGAGCAAGCCTACAACATCCCGATTTCCGCCACCAAGTCGATGATCGGTCACGCCATGGGCGGCGCGGGCGCGCTGGAAGCCATCACCATGGCGCTGACGCTCGCCACGCAGCGCATCCACCCGACGATCAACTATCACGAGCCCGACCCGGCCTGCGATCTGGACTACGTGCCGAACCAGGCGCGCGATGCCCGCGTGCGCGTGGCGATTTCCAACTCATTCGGACTGGGCGGCCACAACGCCTGCCTGGTGCTCGGGCAATATCGTAACGGCAAAGCTTAGAGATTGGAGATTGGAGGTTGGAGATTAGACGGTTGCAGCAGAGTCCAACCTCCAACTTCCAATGCAGGAGCAGTTTGTGCGAGTGATCCAGAACGAGAAATATATTCGGTCGCGCAGCCGGCTGGGCCGCACTATCTTCTTCGGCGGATTAGGCCTACTGATCGTCGGGTTACTGATCTCGCTCGGCCCCCAAAGCATTGCCCTGCTCCCCGTCTCGCTGTTGTGTTTGATCCTGGGCCTCGTCCTGTCTCAAGCCGGTGGCTACTACGTGCGGCGATTCGATCGGGGCGAGCTGCCGCACGTCGCACTGGCCAGGGCGCTCAAGGGTTTCGACGATCGCTACACCTTGGTGAATTACGGCACGCCGGCGTCGCACGTCCTGCTCACGCCTGACGCCGTCTACGTCATCGTCGCCAAGCCGCAGGCGGGCCACATCTCTTACCAGAATGGGCGCTGGCGCAATCCCACCGGTCTGCGCCGATTGGTCACCTGGATGAGCGAAGAAGGACTGGGTGACCCGACGCGTGAGGCGCGCGCCGAAGTCGCCCGCCTCCAGCGCTACCTGGCTCGCCAGCTGCCCGACACACCGATCGAGGCGCAGCCGCTCATCGTCTTCCTCCATCCGAATGCGGAAGTCGACGCCGCTGCTGCGCCGACGCCCGCCCTCCACGTCAAGAAACTCAAGGACTGGCTGCGCAGCCGCCCCAAAGGCGATCTGGCGCGCGACAGCCGTACCGCACTCAGCCGTGTCTTCGAGCCTGCGCCGTCGCCATGAATCCCGAAGAATACGAGGTGATGTACCAGGTTGAGGACGACCACTGGTGGTATCGCGGCATGGAAGCGATCACCCGGGCGGTGCTCGACCGCGCGATCGGCCGCGGGCGCGGCCTGCGCATCCTCGACGCCGGCTGCGGCACCGGCGCGGTGATGGGCTACCTGGCGGACTACGGCACGGTCACCGGGTTCGACTTCGCCGCCGAAGCACTGCGCTTCTGCCAGGACCGCCGACTCGATCGGCTCAGCCGCGCCTCGGTTATGGCGCTGCCGTACGCCGACGCATCGTTCGACCTGGTCACGTCCTTCGACGTGCTGTGCGAACGAGCCGTCGTCGATGACGAAGCTGCATTGCGCGAATTCACCCGCGTGCTTCGAGCGGGTGGCTGCGTTTTGCTCCGGCTGCCGGCCTACAACTGGCTGCGCGGCAGGCACGATGAAGCGGTGTCTATCCGCCATCGCTACACGGGTCGGGAGCTCAAGGCCAAACTCCGGCAGGCCGGCTTCGAAGCGGAACGGATCTCGCATGCCAACATGCTGCTGTTCCCTATCGCCGCGCTCAAGCGCGCAGCGGAGCGCTTCGCGCCCTCCCGTCAAGCCGGATCGGATCTCACCATCGGCGCCGGTGTTCTCAACGTGCCCCTCAGATGGATCCTCAGCCTGGAATCACCGTTCGTCGCGCGGGCGGGACTGCCTTTCGGCCTGACTGTCGTCGCGCTCGCCCGAAAAAGCAGCGAATAGACAACGGACACATGCTGTGCAGGCTGCCACCTGCCCTCGCCCCGCAGGGGCGGGGGTCG
>JBOGUH010000445.1:0-5688 GCA_050695975.1 Anaerolineae bacterium | reverse complement strand
GCATTAATCCTGCGCCGCGCGATCGCCGGCCACAAGATTTTCGAGTTCCGAGGCGGCACGCTGCTCCATCCCAAAGCGGTCGCCGGCATTCAGCGCGACTCGCTGATCGTCGGCTTATTCATACTCGTGCACGTTGGCTCGCGCTTCCTCGGCGATAGCTTCCATTTGGCCGAAGCGGGTGGTCCCGATGGCTGGCGGCCCTTCGCCAGCGCGGTGAGTGGGCTGTGGGCGGAATTCTCGCCGGAGATGATCGTCGTGATGCAGCATGTTTTCTTCTGGGGCGCGCTCGGCTCGATTCTGCTGTTCGTGCCGTACTTCCTGTATTCGAAGCACATCCATATCTTCATGTCCCCGCTCAACTTCCTGCTCAAACCCAAGCGCAGGTCGATCGGCCAGCTCGACAAGATCAACTTCGACGACGAGAGCGTGGCGCAGTTCGGCGTGTCGAAGCTCGAGCACCTGTCACAGCCGCAGTTGATGGACGCCTACGCCTGTATCATGTGCAATCGCTGCCAGGATGCCTGCCCTGCGTATGCCACCGGCAAAGTGCTCTCACCCGCAGCGCTGGAGATCAACAAGCGCTATCACATGAATCAAGAAGGCGCGGCGCTCGCCGCCGGGAAAGAATCGGTGGTCGGCCTGCTCGATTTTGCGATCAGCGCCGAAGCGGTGTGGGCTTGCACGGCCTGCGGCGCGTGCGTCGAAGTCTGCCCGGTCAATAACGAGCCGATGCGTGACATCCTCGACATCCGCCGCAGCCTGGTGCTGATGCAGAACAGCTTCCCGACGCAGCTGCAGCAGGCATTCAAAGGCATGGAACGCGCTGGCAACCCGTGGGGCATCGCGCCCGACTCGCGGCTTGACTGGGCCAAAGGACTCAACGTGCCGACGATCGAGCAGACCCCCACGCCTGACGTGCTGTGGTGGGTCGGCTGCGCGCCTGCGACCGACGCCCGCGCGCAGAAGACTGCGCGTGACTTCGCCAAGATCCTCAATGCCGCCGGCGTTAACTTCGCCGTGCTCGGCAAGATGGAACGCTGCACCGGCGACTCGGCGCGGCGATCGGGCAACGAAGCACTGTTCTTCGAACTCGCCACGGGCAACGTCGAAATGTTGAACGAAGTTGCCCCGAAGCGCATCGTCACGACTTGCCCACACTGCCTGCACACGCTCTCCAACGAGTATCCGGCCTTCGGCGGCAACTACACGCTGATTCACCACACGCAGCTGATCGAGGAACTGCTTCTCCTGGGCAAGCTCAGGACTGATCCGCGCCAGCAGGCCGACGTCACGTTTCATGACCCATGCTACCTCGGACGCCATAACGGGATATACGATGCGCCGCGTAACGCACTGGTGCAGGCGAACGTCAGCGTGACCGAGCTGCCCCGCAATCGCAACAACTCGTTCTGTTGTGGCGCGGGCGGCGCCCAGATGTGGAAAGAGGAGGAGCATGGTCGGGAGCGCGTGAGCGCCAAGCGCTTCCGCGAAGCGATGGCAACCGGCAGGAACACGCTGGCCGTCGGCTGCCCGTTCTGCATGATCATGCTCACCGACGCGGCCAAGGCCGAGAAGAGCGAGATGCAGGTCAAAGACGTGGCCGAGATCGTAGCGGAAGCACTGTGACCCCCACCCTAACCCTCCCTCGTTCGCGAAAAGATGCGAGCAGGAGAGGGGATCCGCACCCCTCCCTTGTCGATGCATTTCCGATGGGGGAGGGGCTGAGAGTAGGCGCATAAGTACGGCCAAACATGGACACTCTCCTCAGCATCTTCCTCGGCATCGGCCTCAGCGCGGCGACCGGCTTCCGCGTGTTTGTGCCGCTGCTGATTATGAACATTGCCGCGCAGATGGGACACCTGCAACTCGCGCCAGGCTTTGAGTGGATTGGCTCCACGACCGCGCTCATCGTCTTAGGCGTCGCGGCTGTGATCGAGATCCTTGGCTACTTCATCCCCTGGCTCGACAACCTGCTGGATTCGATCGCGACACCCACCGCCGTGATCGCCGGTGTGATTGTGTCCGCGTCGGTGTTCAGCGATATGAGCCCGCTGCTCAAGTGGGCTCTGGCGATCATCCTGGGCGGCGGCACGGCCGCGCTCGTGCAAGGCACGACTGTCGTCACGCGCGCTGCGTCGACGGCGACGACCGGCGGCTGCGCGAATCCCGCTGTGGCTATCGTCGAGCTGCTGGGCTCGACCCTCCTGTCGATCCTGGCGATTGCGCTGCCGCTGGTTGCCGGCCTCGTCGTCTTCGGCCTGATCTACTTTGGCGGCAAGAAGGTAACCGAGCGGATCGTGAAACGTCGCAGCAGTAACAGCGCGTAGACGATGTCTTCAAAACTCTGCCCCAAGATCATTCTCGAAGGCACACGTTTGACGCTCAAGACCGATATCGCCTTCGCGCTGAACGAACACCCTCGCATCGTCGGCCCGCGCAAGTACCGCTACCACTCCCCGCTCGTGTCCGCCGAATGGTGCGCCTTCACGAACGTTCCATGGGGACGCGGGCTGATCAACTTCGAGCCGCACGAAGAAGCGCTGGCGATGGAAACGTATCACACCTGGATGCGGCTGTTCGAACTGCAGCGCTACTATTCGTGGACCGTCGATCGCTTCCACATCTCAACTCGGATGTGTCAATTGCAGACCTACGGCAAAGACTATGACTTCCGCTGGCTAGAAGAGCGATTAGCCGCGGTAGGGTTCCACCTGGTGTTCTGCACGCGGCTGCCAGAGTCGTTCGAGCAGGCGCGCGCCGATCGGCTCAAAGTCTCGGGCAACCCGGCGCAGTACGACGACCTGGGCGTGTTCATCAAAGAACAAGAGGTTATGCGCCGGCTAATCGGCCAATCGATCTTGCCGAAGCTGGATCTCGATATCTCGGACAGTGATGTGGCCAGAGCAGCCAACAAGATAGCGGATTGGCTGACCGAGACAGGCGGCTTATGGGCAAAGTAGCTCGCAATTCACGTTAACCTGCGGTATACTCGGCCCATAGGAAAACCTAATGAGGAGGTATTCATGGCCGTTGCCATGCACTCCGTTGCAGCGACAGTAACCACACTTCCCAAAGATACGCTGATCGAAATGTACACGACGATCGTGCGCTCGCGCAAGCTCGACGAGCGCTGCTGGCTGCTCCACCGTCAGGGCAAGATCGCCTTTCACATTTCGGGCATGGGCCACGAAGCGGCGCAAGTCGGCATCGCCTTCGCCATGCGCCGGGGGCACGACCTGTTCTATCCGTACTACCGCGATATGTCGATGGTGATCGCAATGGGCATGCCGCTGCGCGGCATCCTGCTCGGCGTGTTCGGACGCCAGGGCGATCCCAGCTCGGGCGGGCGGCAGATGCCCGAACACTACGCGTACAAGAGCGGCAACGTCTTCAGCGTCTCGAGCCCGGTCACCACGCAGGTGCCGCAGGCCGCCGGCATGGCGCTGGCCGAGAAGCTCAAAGGCGGCGACCGCGTCGTCGTCACCTGTCTGGGCGAAGGCTCGACCAGTCAGGGTGATTTCCACGAAGCGCTGTCGTGGGCCGGCGTGCACCAACTGCCGCTGATCGTCGTGGTCGAGAACAACGAATACGCCATCTCGGTGCCGATGCACCTGCAGATGGCGATCGCGCGCGTATCCGATCGCGCCGCTGCCTATGGCGTGCGCGGCGTGACGGTCGACGGGCTGGACGCGATCGCGACGTATGCCGCGGCGAAGGAAGCGATCGACATCGCGCGTTCGGGTGGCGGAACCACACTGCTCGAAGTCCAGGTGGCTCGGCTCACCCCGCACTCATCGGATGACGACGACAACACCTACCGCACGCCGGAAGACAAGGCCAACCTCAAGACTCAGGACCCGCTGCCGCGCTTCCGCGCTACGCTGCTCGAGAGGGGCGTGCTGAGCGAGGCGCTGGCGAAAGACATCGACGACCGGAGCATGGCCGAAGTCGACGAGGCGCAGCGCTTCGCTGAGAGCGCGCCGTTCCCCGACGTCTCGTGGGCGGCCGGGCCGGTGTTTGCCGACTGATTACCAATCACTAATTACTGATCGGAGATCAGTGATCGGTAATTTGTAATTCGGGAGACTCTAAATGGCAGAGAAAACTCTCATCGAGGGTGTCCGGGAGGCGCTGGACGAAGAACTGGCGCGCGATCCCAGCGTGTTCATCACCGGCGAGGACGTCGGCCCGCGCGGCGGCGTGTTCCGCGCGACGATGGGCCTGTTCGCCAAGTACGGCCCGAATCGCATTATCGACTCGCCGCTGGCCGAATTGTCGATCGTCGCGGTCGGCATCGGCGCGGCGATGAACGGCATGCGCCCGGTGTGCGAGATCCAGTTCGCGGATTTCATCCACCCGGCTTACAACCAGATCGTCAACGAGGCGGCGCGCATGTACTACCGCACCGGCGGGCAGGTCAGCGTGCCGATGGTCATCCGCACGCCCTACGGCGGCGGCATCGGCGGCGGGCTATACCACTCGCAGTCGATCGAGGCGACCTACGCGCACGTGCCCGGCCTGAAGGTGGTTGTGCCGTCGAATCCCCACGACGCCAAGGGCCTGCTCAAATCGGCCATTCGCGACAATAACCCGGTGCTGTTCCTCGAGCCGAAGAAAGGCTACCGCCTGATCAAAGGGGGAATCCCCGACGGCGACTACAGCGTGCCGATCGGCCCGGCTCAAGTCACGCGCGAGGGCGCCGACATCACCGTCTATGCTTACGGGATGATGCACTTTTACTGCCTGCAGGCTGCCGACGAAGTCGGCAAAGAGGGCATCCGCGTGGAGCTGGTTGACCTGCGCACGCTCAACCCGCTCGACCGCGAGACGGTGCTCAACTCGTTCAAGAAGACCGGCAAGGCGCTGATCGTGTACGAGGACAACAAGTTCCTCGGCTACGGCGCGGAGATCGCGGCGATGCTGGCCGATGAAGCGTTCAACTACATGGACGCGCCGATCATGCGGCTGGCCGGCCCCGACGTGCCCGCCGTGCCGTACAGCCACCCGCTGCAAGAGTGGTTCATGCCCAACCCACAGAAGATCGCGGAGGCGATGCGGAAACTGGCCGCCTATTAATCTCCGGCAGCCCGGTTGAGAGGTGCAGTGATCATGAATATACCTACCTCCCCGACGCTGAACATTGATCGGCTGCCTGTCGTTGTGCGGCAGGATTTACAGCGGATACTCGAAATTCTGAAGCGGCATGGTGCGCAGCGTATCATTCTCTATGGTTCATACGCCCGAGGCACAGCCACGCCAGTATCCGATCTCGACTTGTGTGAAGAAGGCATTCCCGCCACCAACTATTTCCGCGCGTGGGCTGAATGCTTGATGATCGCGAACATACCCGTCAGCATTCTCGATTTGGCGAGCGTGAAGGGTTACTTGCGCGAACGCATTTTGCGCGAGGGAAAAGTGCTGTATGCCGCTTGATGACATTCTGCGCTCCCATCAGCGCATTGTGAAAATGTTCCAGGCCGTAGTTGCCAGCATGGAAAGTACATAACACGGAGAGTGTTTATGGGAACGAACGTCGTCATGCCCCAGCTCGGCGAGAGCGTCGTCGAAGGCAAGGTCAGCAAGTGGCTCAAGCAGGTCGGCGAGCCGGTCAAACTGTACGAGCCGATCCTCGAAGTCGAAACCGACAAAGTGACGACTGAAGTCACCTCGGCCGGTGAGGGCATACTG
>JBOGUH010000444.1:0-3657 GCA_050695975.1 Anaerolineae bacterium | reverse complement strand
GGAAGACGCTTACCCGGATGACGTTCGCGTCGTTTATCGACACTTCCCGCTGACCGAAATCCACGACAAGGCGCAATTGTCTGCCGAGGCCAGTGAGGCCGCCGGCGCGCAGGGTAAATTCTGGGAGATGCACGACCTGCTGTTCGAGACGCATGAGTCCTGGAAGGATTTGAGCGCTGACGATTTCCGCGCCAAGCTGAGCGAGTACGCTGAGCGCATTGGTCTCGACGTGCAGCAGTTCGACTCCGATCTCGATTCAGGCAAGTTCACGGCCAAAGTCACTGCAGCGCGCGACTTTGCGTTGAACATCGGCCTGTCGGGCACGCCGTTCCTGCTGCTGAACGAATCGCCCTGGCCCGAATCGCTATCGTACCTGGCCTACAGCAACCTGGAAGGCGTGGTCAAGTTCTACGCCGAGCTGCCAGCACTCCAATACAGCGCGAACCCAGAGATGACGATCGATCCGGAGAAGACGTACGTCGCAACCATCGTGACGGATAAGGGCGACATCATCATCGAGTTGTATCCGCAGGAAGCGCCGCTCGCGGTGAACAGTTTTGTGTTCCTGGCGCGCGACGGCTGGTACGACGGCATCGTTTTTCACCGCGTCGTGGACGGTTTTGTGGTCCAGGCCGGCGACCCAACCGGGCTGGGCATCGGCGGGGTTGGATACGTCTATGAGACAGAGTCTTCGCCTGATCTGACATACGACGGCCCCGGCTGGGTGGGCGTGGCGCGAACGAGCGATCTCGATACGAACGGCGCCCAGTTCTTCATCACCCGAAAGGGCATCGCGCAGGAGCAGTTAGACGCGCTGAACGGCGGGCCGTACACGATCTTCGGCCGCGTGATCGAGGGCCAGGAGGTGGTGGACAGTCTGACCGTCCGCGATCCGCAGAGCAGCCCGGACACGCCGCCCAGCGTGATCTTGAGCATCGCGATCGAAGAGAAGTAGCCGCGCCGAGACCTGCCAGGTCTTTGGAGATCGCGAAGCAGGGCGAAGGGGGCAGAGACCTGGCAGGTCTGTGATCCCCAATCTGAGGACGTTCTTGACACTTTTCCAGGCCATCCTGCTAGGCATTGTGCAGGGATTGACCGAATATATCCCTGTCAGCAGCACGGCCCATCTCCTTTTGGTGCCGTGGCTGCTGGATTGGAAGTTCGATCTGGCGACCACGTTCGTGTTCACGGTCCTGATTCAATGGGGCACGCTGGTGGGCGTGGCGATCTACTTCTGGCGCGACATCGGGTCGATCGTGCGCGGCGTGCTGAGCGGTCTGATGCAGCGTAGGCCTCTGGGCACGCCACAGGCGCGACTGGGCTGGTTTGTGATCGTGGCAACCGTTCCGGCTGTCATCTTCGGCCTGCTGTTGAAGGATTTTTTCGAGTCTGCCTTCAGCGTCGTGAGTGTGACCGCCGCGCTGCTCATCGCCGCGGCCGCGTTGTTGATCGCAGCCGAACGCTGGAGCCGGCGCCAGCGCAGGCTTGAGTCGATGCGTCTCGCGGATTCGATCGCCATCGGCTTGTCGCAAGTGCTGGCCTTGCTGCCGGGCGTCAGCCGGTCTGGCGCGACGATAAGCAGCGGGATGCTGCGCGGCTTCACGCGGGCGGACGCGGCGCGCTTCAGCTTTCTGATGTCGATCCCGGCCTTGTTGGGCGCGGGCGTGATCGCGCTCAAAGACTTGTTGAGCGTGCCCGGCCTGCTCGCCGCGCTGGCCGGCCCGCTCGCCGCCGGCTTCCTCGCTGCGGCGGTCAGCGGCTATCTCTGCCTGCGTTGGCTGCTGGGCTACTTGCAGCAAAGATCGCTTGGCGCGTTTGCAGCCTATCGCGTCGCCTTCGGCGCGCTGTGTCTGCTGATCGCGCTTTCTCGCGGATAATGCACCCCTCATCTCTTACGACTCGCCGCGCATCACATCTCACGTTTTACGTTTCACGACTCTCCTGTAAAAAGGTTGTTCCGCACAGATTTTTCACCGCTGAAACGCAGAGTTCGCCGAGTTTTTCTAGGTTTTCTCCGTGCCCTCGGCGTCTCGGCGGCGCGCTTCCGGCTTTTTTCGGGGGAGTCGTTTTACTCCTTACCCTGTCAGCCTGCGCCGAGACACCGCGCGTCACCCCCACGCCGGCGACGATCCGCATCGCAACTTCTTCGACGCTGTCACTGCTTCTCGACGATCTGGGCGATCTGTACCGCGCCGATCATCCCTGGGTCACGATTCAGTCGGAGTCGCTCGACAGCGCCGCCGCGCTCGATCTGCTGAACGACGGCGCGGTCGATCTGGCCTTCGTCTCGTGGCTGCCGTCCGACCTCGGCGCGCGCTTATGGAATTCGCCGCTGGCTTACGATGCGGTGGCGGTGATCGTCCACCCCGCCAACCCGGTGACCGGCCTGAGCTTGGCCCAATTGCGCGATGTGTTCCAGGGCCGCGTCGTGGATTGGTCGGCGTTGGGCTGGACGAGTGAGAGCCTGATCGTCGTGAGCCGCGAGGAGGGATCGGGCACACACGCGGCGTTTGAAGAAGCGGCGATGGAAGGCCGGCCGGTCACGCTGAATGCGATCGTCCAGTCCGGCAGCGAGGCGATGATCGATTACGTCGCGCGCACACCGGGCGCGATCGGCTACGTGTCGCACGGGCGCGCGACGAGCGCGGTCAAGCCGATCGCGATCGAGGGGGTCGATCCCAGCCCGCTCAGCGTGGTGAACGCGACGTACCCGATCGGGCGTGTGCTGTACGTCACGGCGAGGAGCGAACCGGCCGGCGCAGTTCGAGATTTTGTGGCCTGGCTATTGAGTGCCGATGGCCAACAGACGATCGCCGAGCGAGGATTTGGGCGCGTAATCAGTCTTCCCAGCCGATGATCCACACGCACAGGCCGGCCAGGCCGATCGTCGCGACGATCAACGCCAGCATCTGAGACGGCAGCAATCCAACGTCTTTGGCCGAGAGTACGACAATCACGACCATGCCGATGCCCAGCGCCGCCCAGGCGGCCAGTTTCGGATGTCGCTCGATCCAGTTGCGGAGGTTGGCCATATCGGCTCCCTGAAGACTATATCGGCTGCCTGACCAGATCGGCGCGCAGCTGCTTCACCATCACAAAACGATCTTCGGACTGAACGGCCCCGGCCGATTCGCGCCAGGCCTCGGGCAGATCGTCGAACATCCTGTAAGCGTACCCGCACGATTCGAAGAACGTCACCGCCGCGGTCGAAGCTTCGCGCGCGACGAGAAGCAGCGCGGCCTCGCATTGCAATTCGCGCGCGGCATCTTCGACCGCATTCAACAGCTCGCGACCGGCGGTCGGTCGCATATCAATAGGATGAACGACAAAATCCTCGACGCGCGCCACGAGGTTTTCGGCCGTCCACCCGGCAAACCCCACCAGCGACTCGGCGATCGCCACGAAGAAGCCTCGCGCGCCGAGACGATCGAGCATGTCATCTTCCGTCGCGCGCAGGCGGCCGCGCGTGGCGGCCGACACGAGCTCGGCGATGGGCGCTGCATCGACCGCTCGGGCGCGCCGCACCATGAGTTTGGGAGTGGGCACAGCAGTTTCCTCCCTTCGGGGAGTCGTCTGGAGGCGACTCCCACGAACTATACCACAACTCGATCAGAGGCTCAATTCAATCGCCGCGTAGGCCCGCTCGACCTGCGCACG
>JBOGUH010000443.1:0-6431 GCA_050695975.1 Anaerolineae bacterium | reverse complement strand
CCCTATGCACCGACTCGCGCATCAGGCAGCACCTCGACGCTGCGTCGGCGCGCGCGCTGCTGGATGCGCGCGGATACGTCGGCGATGCGCCGCAGCGCGCCAGGCTGATCGCGGCGAGAATCCAGGCTCTATAACTTTTTGAGGGTTTCCCTATGTGACGGGCGCAGGCGCATTGACGAGAGTTTGAGGTCAAGATAGAATGTCGAAGTGAAAGGTCTTACTTTGATAGATGCCGTGAGGTGAACGATGGCAGTCCAGGCAGTCACACTCAAGCTACCCAAAACGGTCTACGAACAGATTCGTCGGGCAGCGGAAAAGGCCCAGCGACCAATCCAAGATGTTTTGATTGAAGCGGTCACGGCGGTGGCTCCCGTTGCGGAGACGGCGCCGGCGGCGCTGCGTTCGGCGTTGGCGCAAATGGCTTACCTCAACGATGCAGCCTTGTGGCAAGTCGCCCGCACGACAATGACCACCGAGCAGCGAGAGCGCCTCGAAGCCTTGCACGATGAGCAGCAGCGTCGAACGCTGACATCTGAAGAGCAAACTGAGGAACGGGCTTTGCTGGCGCTTTACCGCGAAACGCTCCTAGTCAGAGCACAGGCCGCGGTACTCCTGAAACAACGCGGCTACGACGTATCCGACCTAAAACAGTTTGAGCCGCTGCAATGAGCTCGTCTGCAAAGCGCATCTCGCCGGCGCTTCGCCAGCGCGTTGCAGAAGCGGCGCGCTTTCGGTGTGGCTACTGTTTCACTTCTCAGCTCGTTATCGGCCCACTACTTGAGATCGATCACATCATCCCGGAGTCAGGCGGCGGCACAAATGACGAGAACAACCTGTTCCTGGCATGTCCGACGTGCAACAGCCACAAGGCCGATCGGCAGGAAGCGGTTGATCCCGAAACGATGGCAACCGTCCCGCTTTTCAACCCCCGGACCGAACAGTGGAATGAACACTTTGAGTGGATTGAGGAGGACACAGTCATTCGAGGGAAGACACCCCAAGGGCGGGCCACTGTCGACATGCTGAACATGAATCATCCCGATACTGTCGCCGCCCGTCGCTTGTGGGTCATTGCTGGCTGGCATCCCCCTAAGGATTGATACGCCTCCTACCCTGTGCGCCGCTCCGCGTATCACTCGCTATCTCGACGCTTGGTCAGCCCGCGCGTTGCTCAAGAGGTTGCAGCAGCATGCATCTGTTGTGAATCAGAGTTCACAATGCCAGACAGTAAAGTCTTGATGTTGACAATCGGATCTAATGCCAAAGTGAGCAGCGGCGTCAAGCCGTATGATGCGTCTGCATCTATTGTGAACTGCCTACCCAAATACGAAGCGCAACTGTTGATTGAGGGTCGGCGAAGCGTTCGGACACTGATTGTGAGTAGAAAGGTGTCCCGCGACGGAATACCATTGGCTGATCTGCCATACAACCGGAAGCTCGTTGACGGCCCAGATTTTAACGGGATCGCCGCCGGTGGCTTGTACATGCCTGCTGCGCAGCGTTTCCGTGGGCGCTTCTATGCCGAACTCGGCTCCAACGGGCTACTTCTGCTGACTGACTCTAGACATCATGTACTGATCCTAACTCCGCTGTATGGGCTAGTCATGCCCTCTGAACCCATCCAAAACCATAGTTGCTACGTGAATGATCACGCTGATATTCACCGATATTGGACAGAGGAAGATCGTCTCACGAAAGTTCTTATTGCCTACATGGATAGATATGGAATCACCCAGGTTCTCGATCTCACAGCGGAAGCGGCATTCCGTAATCTGATCGCTTGGGAATCCATTCGGACTAAGGCTAAAGTACTCCATTGCTTTGGTGAACAAAATGCCGGCCCCGCTGTTTTACGTGCATTTGCAGTTGTGGCAAAACAGTTCTTAGAAAAAGCTCCAAATGACGCTCTTTCAGATATCAAAGACGGAGCAGCATTTGACACCCCGTACGAACGTGTGCTATTTCGCTTAGTACCACGACCACCAGCCGGCGCGCCTGAAGAATTCGAGTTGCATAGAACTCTGCTAACCGTTGCAGACGAATTGGGCCGAATGCGTCGAAACATTATCCGCGTACTCAATCAGCTGCATAGATCTCCCACAACACGTGAGGGGGTTATCAACCAAATAGATAAGCTGAAGGAAATGAAGCGCTTGCCGACAGACATTGCGATCTTTATGAAGACCATCGTCAGTGTGCGCAACCGAGTCGAGTATGAGGAGTATTCAGTTTTGCCCGAGGAGCTCATTGACCTACGTGAGAAGTACGCCGTCATATATAAATGGGCGTGGAATGAGGGGATCAGAAATCTCGAAGATGTCTAACTTCGGCATCGACCACAAGCGGCACGTCTATGCCCATTCAGCCGTTTCCTGGCCTCACTCACCTACTCCCATACCCCCACACCCAAATCCACCCGTCACCTAACTGTAATTGTCCCCCTTCCTCTCCTCGTTGTATAATCCCCGGTGAGGATCTTCGCCTATGAAATCCCTGGCAGAACTCTTCAGCCTGCTCACCCGGCCGCCGGGCGACCTCGTCTTCCACCTGATCACGCTCTTCGCGCTGACGTTCATGCTGTACGCCGCGCTGGGGCAGATTCGCGCGCGCGGCTCGGCGAGTCCCTTCCCCCGCCTGCACTGGGCGATCGGCGGCGTGCTGCTGGGCCGGCTGGTATCGATGGCCGCCGTCTTGTTGAGTTTGAGCGGCGCGTTCCCATTGCGCGCGGTGCTTCCCCCGCTCGATCGGTTCATCGACGTGGCCAGCCTTGGCCTGCTCGCCGTCGCCTTCGTCCCGCTGCTGATCGACAACCCCCGCCTCGGCGTGTTGTTCGCCAGCGCCAACACCGCCGCCGGACTGATTGTGTACGCCTTCATCGCCCCAGAGTGGTTCCAAGCCAGCCGCCAGGCAAACATCCTGTACTCGCAGCAGGGCACCTACACCATCTGGCAGGTCTGGTGCCTGGCGATCGCGATCCTGGCTGCACTTGCGATACTCATTCGCCGCCGGGGCCAGTGGGCGTTCATCTTCATCGCATTTGCCATCTTCGCCGCGGGCCACGCGCTGGAGCTGGCCGCCGGCGACACCGAAACCGATTTTGCCGCGTGGGTGCGCTTCGCCCAGCTGGCCGCCTATCCGCTGCTGGCCGCAACGGTTTACAGCACGTTCATCGACACGCGCCAGGAAACTGCGCCTCGCCCGGTCGGCGCGACCCGCTTGCTCGCCGGCGCGCCCGACCCCTGGCCGGTGATCGAAACGATCCGCCAGATCGGTGGCAGCGCCGATCTCGGCCTGACGCTGCAGCAGGTGTGCGCGGCGATCGCCACCAACTTGCACGCCGACCTGGCCGCGATCGGTCTGCCCAGCGCTTCGTCCGACCTCATCGAACTCGTCGCCATTCACCACCCGGGCGCAGCGCCGACGCCGGGCGCCATGTTCGCGCTCGACGAGCAGCCGGCCGTCAAACGCGCGATCGATCGCCGCCGCGCCGTATCGATCAGGCCGGAGGACGACGCCGCCGAAGTGTCAGGGTCGGGCCTGTTTGGCCTGCTGGGATCGTTCGTACCGGGACCGTTATTGATCCAGCCGCTCGTCAGCAGTCGGAATGTTCTGGGCGTCCTGCTGATCAGCAACCCGAGCTCCGGTCGCGCCCTCAGCGCGGTCGAGGTACAGCGCGCACGCGCATACGCCGACCTGCTCAGCTCGACCCTGGTGTCGGTCCGCCAGGTCGAATCGCTCGAACGCCGGGCAGCCGAATTGTCGGAGACACTGCGCCAGCAGGCGGTCGAACTAAGCGCGCAGCGGGCCACGGTTGAAAGCGCGGCGCAGCGATCGCAAGATGAGGTCGCCAGCCTGAAGGCGGCGCTGGCCGAAGCCGAGCAGCGCGTTGCGGAGGCAAACCGGCAGATACACGAGCTGGCTGCGTTCATCCAGGCCCAGGAAGCCAACGCGGCGAATACCGATAGGTCCGCATGGGAAGCGCAGGAGCGGCAACTGGCCACGGAGCGCGAACGTGCCGCGCTCGAAGCGCAGCTCGGCGAAGCGCGCGAAGAAGCCGCGCGGCTCAACGCGCTCCAACAGGCGCTCGAGACGCAGCTCAAGAACGCGCAGCAGCAGATCACCGGTCTGCGCGACGAGGTCGAGCGACAGGCTGTCATCGGGCAAAGCGCAGCGGCGCTAGCCGCCAGCGGCGGCGCGCCGGGCATCCTCATCAGCGACACATTGGGCCGCGTCGTCGTCGTCAACGATCAGGCCCAGCGCCTGATCGGGCGGCCGCGCAGTGCGCTGATCGGCCAACCGATCCACAGCGTCGTGAGCGATGCGCACTGGCGCGAGGCGTTAGACCTGCTTACGAACGCGCCCGATCTCTCATCCGCCGGCGAGCCCCCGTTCAGAGTCAACGTGCGGATTGCCGGCGAGCCAGTCGGCGTCGAGCTGACGCCGTTCAAGGATGGCAGCGGCGCGACGCTGAACGGCATCATCGTCACCTTGCGCGGCTCAGGCGAGCGCAGCGACCAGCAGCGCGACGAAGTGGTGGCTGCCCTCACCCAAGAACTGCGCACGCCGATGACCTCGATTGGCGGCTACACCGACCTGCTGCTGGGCGAATCGGTCGGCATCCTGGGCGCGATGCAGCGCCAGTTCTTGCGGCGCGTCAAGGCGAACATCGAGCGCATGGGCGGTCTGCTCAACGACCTGATCGGCGTCACGGCCATCGACGGCGGCACGATCCAGATCGAGCCCGAGCCGATCGTTGCGACCGAAGTGATTGAAGAAGCGATCATGGGCTCGTCGGCACAGTACCGCGAACGCGGCATCACCATTCAGCTCGATCTCGACGAGCAGCTGCCCAAGATTCAGGCGGATCGCGACAACCTGTATCAGATCATCAACCGCCTGCTGTCGAACGCTTGCGCCGTTACGCCCAACGGCGGCGAAGTCGTCGTCGGCGCACACACCCATGCCGAAGTGCAGGACTTCGTCCTGATCAGCGTCACCGACTGCGGCGGCGGCATCGAACCGCGGGACCGGCCGCGTGTCTTCAACCGGCTGTACCGCGCCGACAACCCGCTCATCGGGGGCCTGGGCGAAACGGGCGTCGGCATGTCGATCGCGCGCGCCCTGGTCGAAGCGCACGGCGGCCGCATCTGGGTTGAAAGCGAGATGGGCAAAGGCTCCACGTTCACCTTCATGATTCCCGCCGCCGGATCGCCCGCCGCCGAGGAACGGAACGCCGCGTGAGCACCGTGCGCCAGTTCCTGGGCGGGATCGTGGGCGGTGCGATCGTCATCGCGTTGATCGCTGGCGGCGTGCTGCTGTCGGCCGGCGACGCAGCTATCGCGCTGCTCCCGACATCAACGCTGCCGCTCGAAACGCCCCGGCCCAGCCCGACCCCGACCCCGCGGCCCGATACACCCAGCGTAGCGGCTACACCGACTGACACGCCCACCCTCGTCCCGACCGGCGCTTGCCCGCGACCGGCTGGCTGGATCGACACTGTCGTCGGTCCCGGCGACGACCTGGCGACCATCGCCGGCAAGTTCAATATCGACGTGGTCCTGCTGCAAGTCAACAACTGCCTGAATGATCCGGCCGTCTCGCCCGGCCAGATCATCTTTGTGCCCCCCCTTCAGCCGACGGCGACCTTCACGCTTACGCCCGCGCCGACGTTGTGCGGCCCGCCGCTTGGCTGGCAGTTGTACATCGTCAGACTGGGCGATACGCTGTCATCCATCGCGCGCGCCACCGGCACGACCGTCCAGCAGCTCCAGCTGGCGAACTGCCTGGACACCGATCAAATTAAGGCCGGCCAGCGACTGTTCGTGCCGCGCCAGCCGTTCCCGACGGCGACGCGCACGCCGCTACCCACGTTCACACCGACACCCTCGCCAAGCGACACGGCGACAACATCTTCCACGCCGACCAGCGTCGTCCCGACGATCGGGACGCCGACTGATACACCGACTCCGACATCGACGGGAACGCCGAGCGACACGCCGACGCCTATCGTCATCCAGACGCCGACGCCGTCGCCGACGATCGAGGTGACGCCGACGACACCGCCGTCAACGACACCGACGGAGACAATCCCACCCACCGCCAGCGTGCCGCCTGACACGCCAACCCCGTTGCCAACACTACCTTATCTCAAATTAAGCAAAACCTCCCAAAGGCTTGAAGCCTTCGGGAGGTTCTCAGTCGCGTACTCGCAAGCGATTGCCCCAGCGCTACAGAGTTATCCTTCAATAATTGCACTGACTGCGAAGATTTCGATCCACGAATCTTCGCGAATCTTCACGAAATTTCATTCGCGATTATTCGTGTAGATTCGCGGACCAATCCGTCTGGTTGCAGTGCGAAGCATGCCGCGCTATGGATGATACGGTGGGCAGATTTTCGCTGGCGGCGAGTCCGTGACTCGCCGCCCAGAG